>CAITLX010000914.1 GCA_903893335.1 uncultured delta proteobacterium
CGGCGGCGGACGTGGCGGCGATCGCGGCGGACCGCGCCGCGGGCGCTGACCCGAGCGACCCACACACAGCGGCCCCCTCGGGGGCCCTGCGACCTGCCCCGGTGCCTCACGGCGTCGGGGCAGGTTGCATTTGGGGGGGGATGGGGGGCTGCCAGCCTCGGCTTTCAAGCCGGGGCTGGCAGATCGGGCGGCCCCGATTCGACGGCCCCGACTCGACGGCCCCGACTCGACGGCCCCGGCTTGAAAGCCGGGGCTTTCGGCGGGACGGACTCAGTCGTCGCGCTTGGATCGCCAGGGTTCGACTTGCAGGGGCTTGGCGTGGTGGGCGCGCTGGTGGCGGAGGTAGGTGAGCAGCGGGTCGATGGCTGCGGGTGAGCAGGACTCGGCCCAGTAGCCGCTCTGCCAGCGGACCGGGGAGGGGGCGAGTTGCGTCGCGGCGAGGTCGTGCGAGCAGCCTCCCTTCATCTGCTGCACGAGCGTCGCGAGGGTGACGTGTGGGGCGAGGCTCGCGAGCACGTGCACGTGGTCGGGCGCGACGCCGACGCCGAGCGCGCGGCAGCCGCACGCATCTGCGTAGCTCGCGAGCAAGCTCGCGAGCGGGGCGTCGAGGTCGCGCGTGAGCGACCGCTCGCGATGCTTGGTCGCCCAGACGATGTGCACGAGCAGCGTGCGGTGTGAGTGCATCGACGCCCGTCGTCCCGCACGCCGCGCCGTTGCGCGCGCGCGTCGCCCGTCGCCCTCGCCGCGCCCCGCCAGCCTCGGCATGCAAGGCCCGGCTGCCAGCCTCGGCTTTCAAGCCGGGGCTGGCAGATGGGGCGGCCCCGATTCGACGGCCCCGGCTTGAAAGCCGGGGCGTGCGGCGGGAGGGACCCGATTCTAGGCTTGGAAGCCGGGCTTTCGGCGGGCGGGACCGATCAGGACCCGCCGTCGCTCGTCGCTGCCGTGCCTGCGTCGCTGCTGGCGGTGAACACGATGCACTTGCGGGTGTAGGGGTCGCAGGCGGCGCGCTGGGCGTCGAGGCAGGCGGGCTGCGCGCAGGCGTGGCAGTCGGCGCTGTCCTGGGCGATCTCGAGGGCGGCCTGCTCGGCGACGCGGAGGTTGAGGACGTTGACGCCGAAGCTGCACGCGAACACCCCGGTGCAGTCGGCGGAGATGCCGCCGACGATCCAGCACTGGTTGGGGTCGGCCGAGTCGGGGTCGCACGAGGCCCACGCGTGCTTGAGGTCCTCGGCGCGGGCGCGCAGATCGTTGCACGCGGCCTTGCCGCTGCACGCGGTGGCGCCGAGGGGGAGCGACGCGCCCGACGCGAGGGCGAGCGGCAGCGCGAGGAGCAGGCGGAGCGGAGCGCGCATGGGAGCGCGATGCTACCGCGGAACCTCGCCCGAGGGATCGCGCGACGGCAGCGTGCGCCCGAGGCACGACGAGAGCGTCCATGCGCCTGGCGGCGCGGGGGTGTCGCGCGTGGGCGCGACGACGACCTCGGTGCGGTGCCAGCCTGTGATCCAGCGCACGCCGTGGACGCTCGCGACGAGCAGCAGGTCGCGCTGATCGGACACGGTGCGCGCGTCGTCGTCGCGGGTCGCGCACGCAGGCGCGAGCAGGGGCGTCGCGGGCTCGGGCCCGCCGCGGGCGGTGGCGAGAGCCCCCACCTCGCGCAGCCAGCCCTCGGCGCGCTCGGCGGCGAGCGTCGCATCGGGAGAGCGCAGCGTGGGCCAGGGTACGAGCGCGAGCGCGGCGACCAGCAGCGCGGCGCGTGGCGCGCGCGTGGCGTGGCCCACGACGAACAGCGAGCGCGCGGCGAGCAGCGCGAGCGGCGCGGCGGCGAGCAGCACGTAGTGACGCGCGAAGTAGACGGCGTTGAAGAGCGCGGGCGCGAGCAGCAGCGCGGTGAGCGCGAGCGCGAGCGGCCCGAAGGCGAGCCCGCGCGGGCCGGTGCGCCCGAGCAGCATCGAGCGGGCATCGCGCAGCGCCTCGCGCGCCTCGCGGGTGAGAGCGTCGGCAGCGGGCGC
>CAITLX010000915.1 GCA_903893335.1 uncultured delta proteobacterium
CTCGAGGACATCTCCCCCGACGTCCTGCTGACCGACCTGAAGATGCCCGGCCTCGACGGGCTCGAGCTGCTGCGCCGCGCGCGACAGATGCACCCCGAGCTCGTGGTCATCCTCATGACCGGCTTCGCCGAGATCGAGACGGCGGTGAAGGCGATGCGCGAGGGGGCCGAGGACTACCTCACCAAGCCCTTGCAGATCGAGGAGCTCGTCATCTCGATCGAGCGCGCGCTCGAGCGCCGCGGGCTGCGGCGCGAGGCGCACGAGCTGCGCGCACGCCTGCGCGACAAGCTGCGCTTCGACAACATCATCGGCACCAGCCCCGCGATGCAGGAGGTCTTCAAGACCATCGCGCAGGTCGCGCCGAGCCGCGCGAGCGTGCTCATCACCGGCGAGAGCGGCACGGGCAAGGAGCTCGTCGCGCAGGCCATCCACGAGCACAGCCCGCGCGCCGACAAGCCGTTCGTCCGGCTGCACTGCGCGGCGCTCGCCGAGTCCATCCTCGAGAGCGAGCTGTTCGGCCACGAGAAGGGCGCCTTCACCGGCAGCATCGGCCGGCGCGAGGGGCGCTTCTGGCAGGCCAACGGCGGCACGCTGTTCCTCGACGAAATCGGCGAGATCTCGCAGGCCGTGCAGGTCAAGCTGCTGCGCTTCCTGCAAGAGCGCACCTTCGAGCGCGTCGGCGGCAACGAGACGATCAAGGTCGACGTGCGCGTCATCGCCGCGACCAACCGCGACCTCGCCTCCGAGGTCGCCTCGGGCCGCTTCCGCGAGGACCTCTTCTACCGGCTCAACGTCGTCAACGTCGAGCTGCCGCCGCTGCGCGCGCGCCCGAGCGACGTGCTCCCGCTCGCCGCGCATTTCCTGCAGAAGTTCTCGCGCGAGAACGGCAAGCTCATCGAGGGCTTCGACGACGCGGCCATCGCGCGCATCCTCTCCTACCGCTGGCCGGGCAACGTCCGCGAGCTCGAGAACGTCATCGAGCGCGCCGTGGTGCTCTGCGACAGCAAGCTCGTCGGCGACAAGTGCCTGCCGGCAGGCGTGGGCGCGACGCCGCGCGGCGCCATTCGCATCCCCGGCGCGACGATGGACGAGATCGAGCGCTACGCGATCCTGACCACGCTCGAGGCCTGCGGCGGCAAGACGACGCGCGCCGCACAGATGCTCGACATCAGCGTCCGCAAGATTCAGTACAAGCTGCACGAATACGGCGTCGCCGCGCACACGGGCAAGGGCCCCGGCCCGCCGCACGAGCCGCGCTCGGCGTCCGAGCCCCCGCCGAAGGGCTGAATGGCGCCTCACTGCGCCTGCGTCGCCCGCCACGACCCGCCACTCGTGGCGGTGACCGGCGGGCCCGGAGCCGGCAAGACGGCGGTGCTCGAGCTGGTGCGGCGGCACTTCTGCCACCACGTCGTCGTGCTGCCCGAGGCCGCCAGCATCGTCTACGGAGGCGGCTTCCCGCGCCATGCGGGCGACGCGTGTCGGCGCGCCGCGCAGCGCGCCATCTTCCACGTCCAGCGCGCGCTCGAGTCGATGGCCGTCGACGAGGGCGAGGCCGCCATCGTGCTCTGCGACCGCGGGACGATCGACGGGCTCGCCTACTGGCCCGGCGACCCGGCCGAGTACTGGGCGGGCATCGGCTCGACGCACGCCGCCGAGCTCGCGCGCTACGCGGCGGTGGTTCACCTGCGAACGCCCTCGTCGTCGTCCGGCTACGACCAGCGCAACGTGCTGCGCATCGAGACGTCCGACGAGGCGCACGCCATCGACGAGCGCATCGGCGCCGTCTGGGCGGCGCACCCGCGCCGGTTCGAGATCGCGAGCGACCCCGACTTCTACCGCAAGGCCGGCCACGCCATCGCCGTCGTGTCGCAGCTGCTTCCGGCCTGTTGCCGCCAGACGGGGCACGGCGCGTGCTAGCCTGACGGCATCGGTTCCGGGGCAGACGCGCGCCACCGTTTCGGAGGCGCCCCCGAGCTGCCCCGCCCAGGAGCAAACCATGCTCACGTTCTTGCCTACTCGCACCGAGGGGCGCGCCGTCGTCCTCGTCGGGATCGACTTCTCGGACACCTCGCGCAAGGCGCTCGACACCGCGCGCGCCATCGCGCGCACCCAGACGGAGCCCGAGCTGCACCTCGTGCACGTGCTGCCCACGCCTGGCCCGGTGGGCCCCAACGAGCCGACGGGCCTCATCGAGACGGCGCTGACGGCTTCGCTCGATCGCGCGCGCGACGAGCTCGACCGGCTGGCCAGCGAGGTGCTCGGCGACCCGGGCGTGCGCGTCGGCGGGCACGTCCGCATCGGCGTCCCCGATCACGAGCTCGTGCAGGCGGCCGTCGACCTCGACGCCGACCTCATCGTCATCGGCACGCACGGGCGCACCGGGCTCGGGCGGCTGCTGCTCGGGTCGGTGGCCGAGCAGGTCGTACGGCGCGCGCCCTGCGCCGTGCTCACGGTCAAGGCCGACACCGCGGCGCTCGCCCCCGAGGTGCTCCCGCCCTGCACCGAGTGCCTCGCCACGCAGCGCGCGACCAAGGGCAAGACGCTCTGGTGCCCGCAGCACGCGCAGAAGCACCCGCGCGCGCACGTCTGGCACGAGAGCCCCGCCGGCTTCGGCGTCGGCTCGCAATCCTTCCGTCCCGGCGAGTGACCTCTCGACCGCCGCGCCCCGCTGCGGCACGATTCGACACCTTGTCCCCCACCGTCACCTCGAGCGCAGAGCGTGTGCGCGCCGTGCGCTACGTCCTGCTCGTCACGCTCGCGCTCAACCTGCTCGTGGCCGGCGCGAAGCTCGTGGTGGGCCACATGTTCCACGTCGTCAGCCTCACGGCCGACGGCGTGCACAGCTCGCTCGACGGCTTCAACAACGTCGCCGCGCTGGTCGCGATGACGTTCGCGGCGCGCCCGCCCGACCCGTCGCACCCCTACGGGCACCGCAAGTACGAGACGTTCGCGGCCATCGGCATCGGCGTCGTGCTGCTCACCGTCGGCGTCGGCGTCGTGCGCGAGGCCATCGGGCGCATCGGGGCGACGACGGAGCCCATCACGCACCCCGCGACGTTCGCCGTGACGCTCGGCACGCTCGGCGTCAACGTCTGGGTGGCGCGCTGGGAGGCCGCGCGCGGTCGCGCGCTCGGCAGCGAGCTGCTCGTCGCCGACGCGCACCACACCGCGAGCGACATCGGCGTCTCGGCCGCCGTGCTCGCGGCCCTCGTGGCCATCGCGCTGCACGCGCGCTGGCTCGACTTCGTGGCGGCGCTCGTCATCGCCGCGATCATCGCGCGCGCCGCCTACGCGGTGCTCGCGAGCGGCATACGCGTGCTGTCGGACGCAGCCGCGGTCGACCGCGCGCGCATCGAGGCGATCACCCGAGGCGTCGAGGGCGTGCGCGACTGCCACCACGTGCGCACGCGCGGGCCCGAGGGGCACGTCTTCGTCGATCTGCACATCCAGGTCGACGCGCACCTCACCACCGCCGCGTCGCACGCCATCGCGCACGGCGTCGCCGACACGATCCGCGCGCAGATCGCCGGCGTGGTCGAGGTGCTCGTGCACACCGAGCCCTACGACGGCGCGCCCGACTCTGGCCCGATCGAGGCGGCGCCGATCGCGACGCCCGCCGATGGGCCTCCTCACTCCAAGTAGTGGTTCGCCTTCGCGGCGGCCATGAGGTCGTCGCGGAACTTCGGCTCGGCCAGCGCGATGAGCGCGCGGGCGCGCTCGGCGACGCTGCGCCCGTGCAAGTCGGCCACGCCGTGCTCGGTCGCCACCGTGTGCACGTGCGCTCGCGTGGTGACCACGCCCGCCCCCTCGCGCAGGCTCGGCACGATGCGCGACACGGTGCCGCCCGCCGCCGTCGAGGGCATCGCGATGATCGCGCGCCCCTCCTCGGCCACGGCGGCGCCGCGGATGAAGTCCATCTGGCCGCCGACGCCGCTGAAGAAGCGGTGCCCGATGGAGTCGGCGCAGACCTGGCCCGAGAGATCGATCTCGATGGCCGAGTTGATCGCGACCATGCGGCGGAACCGACGGATGACGGTCGTGTCGTTCGTGTAGTCGGCGGGGCGCATCTCGACGAGCGGGTTGTCGTGCAGGAAGCGGTAGAGCCGCTCGGTGCCCATCGCGAACGAGGTGACGACCTTGCCGCGGTTGACCTCCTTGCACGCGCCGGTGACCACCCCCTTCTCGACGAGCTCGACCACCGCGTCGGTGAACATCTCGGTGTGGATGCCCAGATCGCGCTTGCCCACGAGCGCGAGCGCGACGGCCGCGGGGATGGCGCCGATGCCCAGCTGCAGCGTGGCGCCGTCGGGCACGAGCTCGGCGATGCGCTCGCCGATGCGCCGCTCGACCGGGCCGATGGCGGGGGGCTCGACGATCGCCGGCAGGTGGTCGACCTCGACGCCGAAGTGGATGTCGCGCACGTGCACGAAGCCGTCGCCGTGCGTGCGGGGCATGCCGCGGTTGAGCTGCGCCACCACGAGGCGCGCGCGACGCGAGGCCGCGAGCGCGACGTCGACCGACACGCCGAGCGAGCAGAAGCCGTGCTCGTCGGGGGGCGAGACGTTGAGCAGCGCGACGTCGACGTGCACCGAGCCGCGCGCGATGAGCCTCGGGAGGTCGGAGAGGAAGACCGGCACGTAGTCGGCGCGCCCCTCCTGCACCGCGGCGCGCGCGTTGGACCCGATGAACAGCGCGCGGTGGCGGAAGTGCCCCGCCATCTCGGGGGCGAGGTGCGGCGCGCGCCCCTCGGTGTGCAGGTGCACCATGCCCACCGAGCGAAGCTCGGGCGCGCGCGCGACGAGCGCGTCGAGCAGGACCGACGGCGTCGCCGCCCCGCCGTGGACGAACACCTGGTCGCCCGACCCGATGTCGGCGACCGCGCGCGCTGCCGCGACGATCTGCATGGC
>CAITLX010000916.1 GCA_903893335.1 uncultured delta proteobacterium
CGGTGTAGCCGCCGCCGGCCCACGGGTTCCAGAACGGAAACTGGTGGTGGTCGCGCAGCGAGGTGACGACGATCTGCCGGAACGCGAGCGCGGCGTCCCAGTCGTGGCCGCCCCAGCGGTCCATGCCGCGCCACATCGGCGCGACGACCGTCGCGAAGCAGGCCGCGAGGCCGGCCCACGCGAGCACCGCGAGCGCCCGCTCGGCGCGGCGCCCGCCCACAGGGCTCACGCCTTGCCGCTCCAAGTGTCGTAGAAGCCGCCGTGGCGCCGGCCGACGGTGAGCGTCTTGGCCAGGCGGATGAACGTCCAGACCGTGCCGGCGACCTTGCGCAGCTTCGAGTAGCCGACGCGCTCCTGGTAATCGAGCGGGATCTCGACGACGTGGTAGCCGCACTTGGCCGGCCAGAGCAGCGTGTCGATCGGGATGGCGTCCCCCTCGCCGTCGAACGAGAAGGCGCGGATGACCGAGGTGCGGTAGCCGCGCATGCCGCTGTGCAGGTCGGCGACGTTGGCGCCGCTCGAGATCTGCCCGAGGCGCGCGAAGGTGCGGTTGGCCAGGTAGTTCGGCAGCGGCATCGCCTCGGGGCGCTCGCGCGTGCGCGCCGCGTTGACGACGTCGATGCCGCTCTCGAGAATGGCGCGGATCTGCGGGATGACCTCGGGCGGGTAGGTGAAGTCGCAGTCGAGGTAGATGAGCGCCTCGCTCTGCTTGGCCGCCTCGTACATGAGCACTTCCATCGCGGGCCCGTGGCCGCGCGGCGGAAGCTGGCGCACCACGCGCGCGCCCATGCGCTCGGCGATGACGGGCGTCTGGTCGCGCATCGAGCTGTCGATGCAGAGCACCTGCGCGTCGGGCGCCGCGAGGCGGATCTCGTTCATCATCCGCTCGATGCTCTCCTCCTCGTCCATCGTGAGCATGCCGATGGTGACCGAGAGCTTGCGGGCGACGGGCTTGGTGCGCGCGACGACGATGTGCTGGTAGGCCAGGAGGCCCGGCAGGGCGTCGGTGACGGCGACCTCGAACGGGCGCACCGTCGCGAGGTACGCCTTGTACACGGGCAGATCGGTGAAGGCCGTCGAGCCCTCGTCCGAGAGCCGGTGCGACGACCAGAGCGACTCGTCGAGGTACGGCCGCGCCGCGCGCGCGAGCATCGGGTTGTGCTCGACGCGCAGCACGTCGAGGCCGGCCGACTCGAGGATCGCGCGCGCCTCGTGCCGGTCGAACAGCTTGGCCTCGGGCGCCGGCGCGTAGCCGAGCTCGGGGGTGAGCATGTGCAGCTTCGCCGTCCACGCCTCGCGGTTGCGCAGCGACGCGACGACGTGCCCTTCGGGCTCGAGGAAGCGCGCGAACCAGCGCACGAGCGCGCTCGGGTCGGCGACGCGCTCGAGCACCTCGGGGAACAAGACGAGGTCGAACTTGCGGTCGCCGAGAGCCTTCTCGATGGCCGCGAAGTCGAGCACGTCGAGCTCGAGCACCTCGTCGAGCAGGCGCCGGGCGCGCGCCGCGTTGGCCACGTCGCTCTCGATGCCGACCACGGTCGCGCCGACGAGCTTGGCGACCGCGCCGTTGAGGCCGAGGCCGCAGCCTACGTCCAGCACGGTGCGCGGCCTTCCGATCGCGCGTGAAATGCCGATGTTGATCTCCTCGGGGAGGCGATCTCGGGAGTGCTTTCGCTCGCTCTGCATGGTGGCGGCGGGACGCTAGCGCAGGCGTTTCGGTGCGTCGAACCCTCGCGCCCGGGGCGCCGCGCGCGAGCGGCTCAGGTGGCGGGGAACACCTCGCCGGCCAGCGCGTCGACCGCCATCCCCACCGCCTCGTCGGACGAGTAGCGGACGCGGAAACCTGCGGCGGCGAGCTTGTCGGGCTTGATGCGCGACTGCGGCACGTCGCCCGGCCAGCCACGGTCGCCGCCGCCGTAGCGGATCTCGGCCTGCGGGTAGGGCGAGGCGGCGACGCAGAGCTCGGCGATCTTCTTGACCGAGGTGAAGTCGGGCGGCGCGAGGTTGAACACGCGCAGCCGCTCGGCCGCCGTCGCGCCCGGTCGCTGCGTGTCGAAGCCGTGCAGGATGCCCGCGGCGCAGTCGGTGACGTGCAGGTAGGGCTTGGCCTGGCGCCCGTCGCCGAGCACGTCGAGGTGCGTCTTGTGCTCGCGCAGCTTCTTGAGGAAATCGAGCGCGGCGCCGTGCGTGCCGCGCGGGCCGACCACGTTGCCGAAGCGGTAGATCCAGGCCGAGAGGCCGAAGCACTCGACGAACGCCGAGATGAGCGCCTCGCCCGCCCACTTGCTCGCGCCGTACAGCGAGATGGGCAGGTGACCGAGGTCCATCTCGGCGCAGGGCTCGGCGGTGTCGCCGTACATCGTGCCCGACGAGGAGAAGACGATCTGCGAGACGCCCGTCGTGCGCATCGCCTCGAGCACGTTGTAGGTCGCGATCGTGCCCTGCTCGAGGTCGAGCCGCGTGCGCTCGAGGCCCCAGCGCGCCTCGGGGTTGGCCGCGAGGTGGAAGACGACGTCGTGGCCCGCGACGGTGGCGCGCAGCTTGTCGTAGTCGAGCGTGTCCCCCTCGACGAGCGTGGCGCGCCCGGCCTCGAGGTGGCCCGCGACGAACGCGGGCTTTCCGACCGAGAGGTTGTCGTAGAGCGTGACCGGACCGCGCAGGACGAGCTGGTCGGCCAGGTGGCTCCCGATGAACCCGGCGCCGCCGATGATGAGGGATCGCATCGGGGGTGGATAGCGCGAACCGCGGCCGCGCGGCAACGCGGGCTTGACAGCGACCGCCGGGAGCGTTTCGTCTCGCGCCCGTTGAAGCTCGCGCACCTCGCCCTCCTGGTGCCGCTGCTCGGCCTCGCCGAGCTCGCGGGGCACCTCTACTTTTCGCGCCGCGCGCCGCGCCCCGAGGAGTGGGGCGCGACCCGTGCGGCCGTCGAGGCCGCGCGCCAGCCGGGCGACGTCGTGGTCGTGTCGCCGCTCTGGGCCGAGCCGCTCGCCCGCTGGCAGCTCGGCCCCACGCTCTTCTCGCTGCGCGAGGTCGCGCGCCCCGACGTGACGCGCTACCCGCGCGCCATCGAGCTGTCGGCGCTCGGCGCCGAGGACCCCGAGCTCGCCGGCTGGCCCGTCCGCCGCGAGACGAAGGTCGGGCGCATCGTGGTGCGCTCGCGCGACAACCCCGCGCCGCCGCACGTCACGTACGACTTCGTCGATCGCCTGCGCCCCGCGAGCGCCGCGGTGACCGTCGCGAAGGGCGAGGCGCGCACGCCGTGCGCCTGGGTCGAGGGGCTGCCGGTCGAGACCCAGGGGCTCTTCGGGGCGGCGGCCTGGCCCTCGGCGCGCTTCCGCTGCGACGGCGAGGGGCCCTACGTCTTCGCGGGCGTCACCATCATCGACGACGAGCGCGACCGCCCGAGGCGCTGCATCTGGTCGCACCCGCCCGCGGGCGGCGGCGAGCTCGTCACGCGCTTCGCCTCGGTGCCGCTCGGCAAGGTGCTGCGCGGCCACACCGGCGTCGGCCACCTCATCGAGCGCGACCGCGCGGGCGCGCCCATCACGCTGCGCGTGCTCGTCGCGGGCGAGGAGGTCGGGCGCGCGGTGCACGCCGACGGCGACGGGTGGAAGCCGTTCGAGCTGGCGCTCGCCGGCCACGCGGGCACGACCGCCGACGTCGAGTTCCGCGCGAGCGCGCCCGACGCGCACAGCCGCCACCTCTGCTTCGAGGCCGACAGCCGATGACCGCGCCGCGTCGCTCGCTCGGGTGGAGGGACCACGCCTTCGGCCTCGCGCTCGGCGTGGCCTACGTCGCCGTGCTGCTGCGCACCGTGCGCGGCCTCGGCTACGCGCGCGACGAGGGCTTCTACGTGCGCGCGGCCGAGTCGTACGCGCGCTGGTTCGAGCTGCTCGCCCGCGACCGGCACGCCGCGATGCAGCGCAGCGCTGTCGACGCCGCCTGGGCGGTCAACCACGAGCACCCCGCGCTGCTCAAGAGCCTGTTCGCGCTCTCGTGGCTCGCGCACAAGAAGCTGCACCTGTTCGTCGACGAGGGCACGAGCTTCCGCTTCGGCGGCATGATCTTCGGCGGCCTCACGCTGTGGCTGCTCTACGCGTGGGGCACGCAGGCGCGCTCGCGCGCCGCCGGGCTCGCCGCCGCGCTCGCCTACGCGACCATGCCGCGCGTCTTCTACCACGCGCACCTCGACTGCTTCGACGCCCCGATGGCCGCGATGTGGGCGCTGACGGCGTACGCGTACTGGCGCTCGCGCTCGGGCGGCCTCGGCTGGGCGCTCGCGACCGGCGTCGTGTTCGGGCTCGCGCTCGACACCAAGCACAACGCCTGGTTCCTGCCCCCCGCGCTCGTGCTGCACGCGCTGCTCGCGCGCGGCGGCGGGCTTCGCCGCGATCTCCAGGTCGGGCGGGTGCGCGTGCCGCTGTCGCTCGTGGCGATGGCGACCGTCGGGCCGGCGGTGTTCTTCGCGCTGTGGCCGTGGCTCTGGTTCGACACCGGCGCGCGGCTCGTCGGGTGGGCTCAGTTTCACCTGAACCACGAGTATTACAACATGGTCTTCCTCGGGGTGACCTACTGGAAGCCGCCGTTTCCGCGCGCCTACGCGCCGTTCATGACGCTGGCCACGGTGCCGACCGTCACGCTCGTGCTCTTCGCCGTCGGCGCGCTCGGCTGGGCCTTCGCCCGCGTGCGCGCGTGGCGCGCGGGGCCGGCGCGCGGGCCGCGCGACCTGGGGCACACCGAGCTGCTCTGGGCCATCGGCCTGTTCGTGCAGTACGCGCCGTGGCTCTCGTCGAGCACGCCGATCTTCGGCGGCACCAAGCACTGGATGGGCGCCTACCCCTTCCTCTGCCTGTTCGCGGGGCTCGGCTTCGAGCGCGCGCTCGCCGCCATCGAGTCGGTCGTCTCCGCGCGCGTTCCGCGTCCGCTCGTCGGTGGCCTGGTCGGCGCGAGCGTGCTCGCCGCGCCGCTCGCCGAGACGGCGCACGCGCACCCCTGGGGCCTCTCGAGCTACACGCCGCTGGTCGGCGGCGCGCCGGGCGCCGCGTCGCTCGGGCTCAACCGGCAGTTCTGGGGCTTCACGACGGGCGCCGTGGCCGGCTGGCTCAACGACCACGTGCCGCGCTCGGGGGGGCAGGTGTACGTGCACGACACCGCGTGGGACTCGTGGGACGTGCTGCGCCGCGACGGCCGCCTCGCCCCCTGGGTGCAGCCCGCCGTCTCCCCCGCGCCGAGCACCTTCGCGCTCTACCACCACGAGCCGCACATGGAGGGCGTCGAGTACCAGATCTGGGTCGCCTACGGCACCGCGAGCCCTGCGTACGTCGGCAGCTACGACGGCGTGCCCATCGTCTACGTCTACGAGAAGCCCCCGCGCTGAGCGCTCGCGCCGCAGACCGGCGAGACGTCGCGGGTTCGGGCGACAGGCTCAGCGCAGCGTCGCGAGCTTCACCGACCGGATCAGCGCAGCATCGCGAGCTTGGGCGACACTCCGAAGAGCAGGCCGAGCCGGTCGCCCCC
The DNA here is from genome assembly GCA_903893335.1 of uncultured delta proteobacterium. Taxonomy (GTDB): domain Bacteria; phylum Myxococcota_A; class Polyangia; order Polyangiales; family Polyangiaceae; genus CAITLX01. The sequence goes on from CAITLX010000916.1 coordinate 5,518, forward strand.
CTCGAGCAGGCCGACGAGCCCGGTGGCCGAGAGGTCGAGCCACTCGGTCGCCGACACGCTCGCGCCGAGCGTCGCGTGCAGCTGGCTCGCGTCGTCGGACACGAAGCGCACGCCGCCGAGCTCCGCGAGCAGCGACCAGGTGCCCTGCGCGTCGAGATCGACCGCGAAGTCGAGGCCGGCCTCGTAGCCGCGCGCGCGGCCGGTGTCCTCGACGTAGGGGTCGACGAGGCCGCCGACGTTGAGCACGAGGTGCGCGCGGCCCATCGTGCGGCCGACGAGCAGCAGGCCCTCGGCGCCGAGGCGGCTCGTGCCGTGCGCGACCGGGAGCTTGGGCCCGAGCTGCACGCCGAGCGCCCAGGCGGTGTGCGCGGCGAGGTTGCGCACGTCGAGCAGGCCGACCTTCGCGGCGACCCAGACGTTGTCGGGCGCGGCGTGATCGAG
>CAITLX010000917.1 GCA_903893335.1 uncultured delta proteobacterium
CCCCCGTCATCTCTGCTGCCGTCGCGTGTCCGCACCGTGACGGCGCGGCCTCCGGGGCCGGGCCGATACTCGCCTCTCGCTCCGCCGCGCGTCCCGCGGGCGGCGCGTCCCGAGCGGGAGGCACACCGTGTTCGATCGAATGGTCCGACGCAGCATCTTCGCGGTGCTTGGAGCCGCGACCGCCGCGCCGTTCGGCGCGCTCAACCGCTTTCGCGTCCAAGGGCGCTCGCACCTCGACGGGCTGCCCCGCACCAACGTGCTCTTCCTCGCCAACCACCTCACCTACTTCTTCGACGTCATCGCGCTGCACCACGCCATCGCGTCGGGGCGCGCGTCGCACCTGACGGGGCTGCGCTCGCCCGCGGGGCTGTCGTTCATCGCCGCGCGCGAGACGATGCAGAGCGGCGCGCTGCCGCGCATGTTCGCGATGGGCGGCGCGGTGCTCGTCAAGCGCACCTGGAAAGAGGGCGCCGAGCGCGTGCATCGCCCCGCCGACCCCGACGACGTCCGGCGCATCGGCGAGGCGCTGCGAGGCGGCTGGCTCATCTCGTTCCCCCAGGGCACCACCCGCGCCGGCGCCCCCGTGCGCCGCAGCGCCGCGCTGCTCGCGCTCGAGCACCGCCCCATCATCGTCCCGACGCGCCTGACCGGCTTCGACCGCGCCTTCGAGCGCGCCGGCGTCACGCTGCGCAGCACCGGCCACGACCTCGGCGTGCGCTTCGGGGCGCCGTTCCAGGTCACGGGCGACGAGTCCCCCGACGCCCTGACCGCCCACATCGCCGCCGCGCTGGGGCTGCCCCACACGAGTATCGCGAGCGACCCGGGCAGGCCCCACACGAGCGTCGCGAGCGACCTGGGGCTTCCCCGCGCGCACCGCGCCGAGGCCCACGCGCCCGTCCTGCACCTGCGCCACGCGCGCCGCCGCCGCGCGCCCCACGCAGCCCGGCTCTAGCCCCCGGCGGCGAGGGCGAGGTGCCGCTCGATCGCCCTACGCGCCGTCAGGCAGCGCGCAAAGGTGCAAGCTCCGCGGCCTCGACGGGACCCACGCCCAGCTCGCCGAGGACCGCGTTCACGAGCACCGCATCGACCTGCCCCGGCGCCGTCAGCTCGAGACCGATGGGCTCGCCCGTGGAGGCGTAGTCGACCAAGATTCCAGGGCGAACCTCGACGGTTCGCGCCGACTTCGCGCCTGCCCGTCGCGGCAAGTACAGGTACGCAGCGATGGCCTTGCCCTTGCGGAACGTCACCTCGAGGTACGAGTGCTTCATGCCTTCACCTGTTCGACTCGATAGGCCGTCACGACGACGAGCAACTCTTCCGCAGCGTCCGGCTCGACGATCACGCTCCAGGGTTGGCCCCGGTGGAGCGTCTCGATGACGAACCGACCCTCCACGCGATCGGCCCGCTGGCCCGAGGCTCGTCCAAGCATGGCGCGGAGATCGACTTCTGTGAAGCCCCGGTCCTCCATCCGCTTCTCGACATGGGGCGTCAGCTCGAGGTCCCACGACCACCACGCAGGCCAGATCATCGGTGCCTCCCGCGCTCGCCGAAGGACCACTTCTACCCGTTCTTCGACGACCGGGCACCGATCCTCTTCGACCCACCCATTTGCGCCCCCCCGCGGCCCCACGCAGCCCGGCTCTAGCCCCCGGCGGCGAGGGCGGTCAGAAGAGATCGCAAGTCCGCCGGCCCCTCGCGCACTGCCTGCCACACGAGGCCCAGGTCGAGCGACTCGTAGCCGTGGGCGACGACGTTTCGGAAGCCGACCGCGCGCACCAGGCGCTCGGCGAGCGGGGCGTCGAGCACACCGGCATCGCGCAGCGCCCGGAACGCCGAGGCGTAGTCGGCCGGCGTGCCCAGGTTGCGCGCAGCGCACGCCGCCACGGCCAGATCGATCGCGAGCTGCACCGCCTGCCAGAGGTGCAGCGTGACCGCGTCGCTCTCGGGGGTCATCGGCAGGAAGGCCTCGCGCGTCGCGGGCAGCATCGCCTCGACGCGCGAGAGGTGCCGCTCGATCGCCCGCGCCTTCACCGCCGAACGCTCCGGCGGCGTCACGGCTGCACCCCCGCGCGCAGCCGCGCGACCTCGATCGCGATGGCGGCGAGGTAGACGGGCTCGTAGTCGAGCCAGTCGAGCGTGGCGCGGGTGACGAATGCGTTCCACGCGTCGCGATCGCGCACGACGAGCGGGCACGCGTCGCGCACGATCCGCCCGCGCAACACGAGCGGCGCGTGGCGCAGATCGACCACGTCGGCGTCGCGGCCGAAGGCGGCGGTCGCGTCCCCCATGAGGTCGAGCCGCCGGTCGAGCCCGAGCTCCCCCTCGGTCAGCACCGCGACGTCGATGTCGGACCAGGGCGTCGCCTCGCCCCGCGCGAAGCTCCCGAACAGCACCGCCGCGACGAGCCCCGGCACACGATCGACCTGCTCGCGCAGGCGCGCCGCGCGGTCGAGGAAGTCCGTGGGCAGCGCCGCGGGGCGTTCCATGCGAGCGAGCGTACCACGCGGCGACGCAGCCACCTCGCTCCCCCCCCGTCACCCCCGCGCGAGCTTCGCGCTGACCAGGCGGTTGAGCGAGACGCCCGCCTCGGCGGCCTCGATGACGAGGTTGCGGTGGACGCTGGGCGGGACGCGCACCTTGAAGACACCGCTGTAGTCGCGATCGGTGAGCGGCGCGGGGACGGCCTCTCCGTCGGCGGCCATGTCCGTCACCGCCTGGCGCACGACCTTCACGATCCCGGCGAGCGCGGCCTCGCGCGAGGCAGCGAGCCAGCTCAGGCTCGGTAGCTCGGCGCACAGGCCGATGAACTCGTCGTCCTCGTCGGACCAGAGCACGCGGAACGTGTACTTGTCGGTCGGCTGCATCTTCGCCACGGCGTCACCTCCTCTGCGTCTTCTTCGGCCCGGGGCCCGGCGCGAGCGGGCGCTTGGCCGGCGCGGCCTGCTGCGCGACGAGGCGGTCGACCGCCGCGAGCACCTGCCGGACCTGGTACGGCTTCGCGTTCCCGCCTTCGCCAGCCTGCATGTTGATCCTCGGGTCGCCCTGCCACGGCATCTTCCACACCTTGTGGCTCGTGCCGTTCTGGCGAGGCTCGCCGAAGTGGTGCGTCGCGACCTTGCAGGCGTCGGTGAACCGGACGCCCTTCGGGGTGCGCCGCATCTCGGCCAGGATCTCGTCGATCGAAGCGGCCACGCGCGGATGGTGTCACTATTGACACCTCGGCGCAAGCCCCCGCACGCGGCCCCACGCTCGGCTGCTCCCCCCCGTCACCCCCGCGCTCCCCCTCAAGCTTGCCCCCCCGGCGCCGTTCAGCCGCGTCACCATGGAACGGGCGAACTCCTACATCGGCAGCCTCGTGGACGAATCGCCGGACGGCTTCCTCGTCGCCGACGCCAGCGGCTGCATCGAGTACATCTCGCGGCGCGGGGTCGACCTGCTCGGCGCCGACGTCGCGGGGGCCGTCGTCGGCCGGGGGCTCGACAAGTTCGTCGTGACCGAGGACCGCGTCCGGCTCGCCGACATGCTGCGCCACGGCTCCTCGGGCCCGACCGAGCTACGCCTCGAGCGCCCCACGGGCGAGGTCGTCTGGATCGAGGCCAACGCCGACCGCGACGACGCGAGCGACCACGAGGCGTCCGTCGTCATCCTGCGCGACGTGACGCTGCGCAAGCGCGTCGAGACCGAGATCCTCGCGGCCAAGGCCGCCGTCGAGGAGGCCAACCGCCGGCTCGCCTCGGCGCTCGAGGACGTCGAGCGCGTCGCGGCGACCGACCGGCTCACGGGCCTCTGGAACCGCCGCCACTTCGAGCGGGTGGCCGGCGCCGAGATCGCGCGCTGCCGACGCTTCGGCTACGTGGCCTCGCTGGCGCTGTTCGACATCGACCACTTCAAGGCCGTCAACGACACCCACGGCCACAACGCCGGCGACAAGGTGCTCGCCGCCGTCGCCGCCGCGCTCACGGGCGCCGTGC
>CAITLX010000918.1 GCA_903893335.1 uncultured delta proteobacterium
CCGCCCCGGGATGCACGGGCCCCCCGTGCGGACGAGAACTGGGACACCCGGGCCGAACGCGCTACGTAGAGCCGTTCGCATCGAATGCCGCCCAAGAGCCCCCGCCCCCAGCCGCAGCGACGCGCGAGCGCGCCGACGCCGAAGCCGACCGCGCCCTTCGCCGCCGTCGGCACCGCGCTGGTCGGCTTCCTGCTCGCCGCCGGGGTGACCGCGTCGATCTTCGGCGAGAGCGGCTGCCGTCGCGAGCCTCCGCCCGGCGCAGCGCCGCCGCCCAGCGCATCAGCCGCACCGCTCGCGACGACGGCGCAGCCCGCGCCGCCCCCGCCTCCCGCCACTCCGGACGCCGGCGACGCGCACGACGCGAGCGCCCCCGATGCCGCCAAGGCCTACGACGGGCCGCTCATCGGCGCGACGTCCATGCAGGCGCCGATCTTCTCGGCGATGGACTGGTCGAAGGAGAAGCGGATCGGCTACCTGCGCCACGGCGGCAAGGCGCCGGTCGAGGCCACCGCGCTGCGCGCGGGCAACTGCGAGGCCGGCTGGTACAAGCTCGTCGGTGGCGGCTACGTGTGCGGCAAGCACGCGACGCTCGACCTCAACCAGCCGCAGGTGCGGCTCGGCACGACGGCGCCCAACCTCGAGGAAGTGCTGCCCTACCGGTACGCGTTCAATACGACGATGGGCACGCCGCTGTACCGCTCGGTGCCCTCGCGCGAGGAGATGCTCCGCTACGAGCCCTACCTCAAGGGCGCGCGCAAGCACCGCGAGCGCGAGCGCGAGCACGTCGCGGACGACGCTCCGCCCGGCGCTCCGCCGCCTGCGCTGAGCGACGATCTCGACGCGGGAGCCCCGGGGGCCGCTGCGTCGGCGGACGCGGGCGCCGAGGCCAAGCGCGCCTGGTGGCAGGAGGCTGGCGACGGCGGCAAGCCGCCGGACATCAAGCTGAGCGACCTCACCGAGGGGGCCGACGAGGTCGTCGCCAAGCGCATGGTGAAGGGCTTCTTCGTCGCCATCGACAAGACGTTCGGCTGGAACGGCCGGCTCTGGTACCGCACGACGACGGGCCTCGTGGCGCCGGCCGACCGCTTCGCGGTGACCAAGCCTCCGACGTTCCACGGGCTCGAGCTCGCGGGCACCGACCCGAAGCAGCCCGTCGCGTTCGTGCTCAGCACCAAGGCGCACAAGTACGACGTCACGGGCGACGGCGACCGACGCAAGGTCGAGGTCAAGGGGAGCGTCGAACGCTTCACCATCACCCGCCTGACGGGCAAGACGGCCCAGGTCGTCGGCATCGTCTACCGCGAGACCACCGAAGGCTGGTGGATGAAGTCGATCGAGGGGACGTACACCGATCCGGGCGCGCCCCCCGAGGGGCTCGCCGCAGGCGAGAAGTGGGTCGACGTGAACCTCTCGCGCCAGACGCTCGTCGCGTTCGAGGGGGACGTCCCCGTCTACGCGACCCTCGTGTCGACGGGGCGCAAGGGCAAGGACAAGCTCCACGACCACACGACGATCAAGGGGAGCTTCCGCGTGCGCGAGAAGCACATCGCCACGACGATGGACGGCGACGGCCCCGCCCCCGGCGACATGCCGTACAGCATCGAGGACGTGCCCTACGTCATGTACTTCGAGGGCTCGTACGCGCTGCACGGCGCCTTCTGGCACAACAACTTCGGCCACGAGCAGAGCCACGGCTGCGTGAACCTCGCGCCGCTCGACGCCAAGCGCGTCTTCTTCTTCACCGACCCTCCGCTGCCCGAGGGCTGGCACGGCGTGGTCGCGCAGCGAAGCTCGCCCGGCTCGCGCGTCGTCGTCCACGACTGACCCCACGCGCCGCGCGCACGCGCGCTTGACGGCCCCCCGTCGCGACGCCACCCTGCCGCTCGGACATGGACCAGTTCTCGGCACACCTCGATCGCGGGTGGGACCTCGTCCAGCGCGGCGACACGCGTGGCGCGGAGGCCTCCGCGCGCCGCGCGCTCGAGCTCGATCCGCAGTCGCCCGAGGCGCACAACCTGCTCGGCTACGTCGCCGCGCTCGAGGGCGAGAGCGCCGAGGCGGTCGAGAGCTACCGCCAGGCCATCGCCCTCGACGACACCTACCTCGAGGCCATGCTCAACGCGGCCGAGGTCTACATCCACCCGCTCGGCGCCTTCGACGACGCCATCGCGATGTGCGACCAGGCGCTCGAGCTCGCCGACACGGACGACGAGCTGATCGACGCGCTGCTGCTCAAGTTCGACGCGCTGCTCGGCAAGGGGGACACCGACGAGGCGCGCCGCACGCTCGCGCGGGTGCCCGAGGGCCCGTACGAGAACGCGAGCCACACCTTCCTGGTCGGTCGCGCCTTCTACGAGATCGGCGACGTCGCCCGCGCCGCCGACCTCGCGCGCGAGGCCACCGAGCGCGAGCCCTCGCACCCCGAGGCCTTCTACTACCTCGGCCTCGTGCGCGACGAGCAGGGCGACGCCCGCGGCGCGACCGAGGCCTTCGTGCGCGCGCGCCAGCTCGACCTCGAGCTCTCCCCTCCCTCGTGGTCCCCCCCGCGCGAGCTCTTCCAGAAGACGGCCGAGCGCGCCGTGCTCGGGCTCGACCCGGTGCTCGCGCGCTATGTGCGCGGGGCCGTGGTCTACGCCAGCGACGTCCCCGGCCTCGAGCTCGTCGCCGACGGCGTCGACCCGCGCGCGCTCGTGCTGCTCGACGGCGTCACGCCGCCCGACGACCCGCGCCCCCCGCCGTCGTGCGTCCGCATCTTCGTCTACCAGCGCAACATCGAGCGCGTGGCGGGCTCGGCCGACGCGCTCGACCAGGAGACGTCCGCCGCGCTCGAGCGCGAGATCACCGCGACCTTCCTCGAGGGCGAGACGCGACAGCGCGACGTGCGCGAGCTCAACTGAGAACCGGCCTGCGCGAGCTCAACTGAGAACCGGCCTGCGCGAGTTCAACTGAGCCCGACGCTCAGTGCCACGCGCCGATCGAGAGGCCGAAGTTCTCGTAGCGCGGCGCGAGGTCGGCGACGGCCGAGATGCGCCACACCTGCTCGCCCGCGAGCCCGAACATGCTCCACGCGCCGAGGCGAAGCTCGAAGCCGAAGGTGAAGTGCTGGCGCGAGGCGTGCCCCTCGAAGCGCGAGGGCTCGACGTAGGTTCCCAGCCGCGACTGCAACCGGTCGACGATCGGCTCGGACTCGAGCCCGAGGCGAGGCGTGACCGTCGTGCGCCGCCCGCTCGGGTCGTCCTGCTGCGCGAGGAACGACTCGAGGCTCACCGAGCCCGGCGAGGGGCCCGCGACGAGCACCTCGCCGACGACCGTGATGCGCTCGCGCGGCCAGTTCCAGTAGCGTGAGCGCGCCTCGGCCTCGTGGCCGCGCGGATCGCGCCAGCGCGGGTTGAGCGGGCGCGGACCGACCTGCAAGGCAAAGCCGGCCTCGATCTCCCACGGCAGGTGCACGCTGGCGGGCACGACGAGCCCCCCCGCGCGATCGAGGCCGTCGACGCCCGGCGTGATCGTGCCGAAGCGCGCCGAGCCATCGACCGCCATGCGGTAGGTCGCGCCGATGCGCCACGGAGCGTCGTTGGGGCGCACGAGCACGCCGATCTCGGGGGCTGCGCCCGTCATCGCGAGCGGCACGTTGCGCTCGAGCGCGCTGGTCGCGATGTCCACCGCGAGGGTCGCGCCGCGCAGCCCGCCGCCGATGGTGACGGCGCCGTCTGCGAGCGAGTAGCCCGCGACGAGGTGCGCGCGCGCGAGCGTCGTGGTCACGCGCGGGTCGGTCGGGTTGGCGTTCGGCGAGAGGTCGTAGCGCTGCACGTCGCCGAGCAGGCCGACGCCGAACGGGCCCCACTTGAGCGAGAGGCCCGCGGTGCCGAAGACGAAGTTCTGGTAGGTGAAGCCGACGCGGCCGTCGTTGTCGAAGTCGGTGTTGCGAAACGTCGCAGGCAGGTACGCGCCGACGGTGATGTCCCAGTCGAACCAGGTCGCGCTGTAGGGCTCGCGCACCGCGGCCGCCGCGGCGTTCGCCGAGATCGCGTCGACGCCCTCGGCGTACCCCGCGAACGCGCCCCCGAGCCCGGTGACCCGCAGCGGCGCGAGCACGGGGCCCTGGAAGAAGTCGACGTGGTACGCGTTGCTGCGGATGGGCCCACCCGTCTGCGCCTCGGCGCCAGGCGCCGCGAGCCAGACCGCGAGGGTCGTCAGGAGGGCCGCGAGCCGCCGAGCAGCAGCCGAGAGAGCGGACCGGCGTCGAGCTTCGCCGTGCTGAGCAGCGCCTCGATCAGCTGACGGCCCATGCGCGCGAGGTCGAGCAGGCCGCGGATGCGCGCCGTCTGAAGCTCGACGCGCGCGCGGTCGCGCGCATCGCCCGAGCCTCGGCGCGCCTCGAGCGCCCGCATCGCCTCCTCGAACGACTCGATGGCCGCCACGACCTCGGTGCGCTCGCGCTCCTGGAGCACCCGCGAGATCATGCGCCACAGGGCCACCTCGGCGGCGAAATGGTCGCGGCGATCACCCTGGATCCACACTTTCTTCACGACGCCCCAGCGGCCGAGCTCGTGCAGCGTCATGCTCACCGCCCCCGACGACAGCCCGAGCAGGTCGCGGAGGTCCTGCGCGGTGAGCGGCTCGGTCGAGAGGTAGAGCACGGCCCAGACGCGCCCCATGTTGCGCTTGAAGCCCCAGAACTCGATGAGACGCCCCACCGCGTCGGTCACGAGCACCTCGCTCGGCCAGAGCCCCGGGCGCCCCGTCGTGGTCGTGCGTGCCATGCACGCCTACGTGTCGCGCGACGTGAGCGCGAGCGCAACCGATTCCAGCAGGTGGCGCGCCGGCGAGGGGGGGAGCTCCCCGAGCGCGGCCAGCGCCCTGCCCGTCTCGGCCTCGGCTCGGGCCCGCACCTCGGCGCAGACGCCGAGCTCGCGCACCGCGCGCCCGAGCCGCGCCCCGGCCACCTCGTCGCCCGCCCGCGCCGCCTCGA
>CAITLX010000919.1 GCA_903893335.1 uncultured delta proteobacterium
CGGACAGGGCGGCGGCGGGGCAGGCGGCGTCGCCGGAGGCGGCGTCGGTGGCTCGGCCGGCGCGGCCGGCGCGGGCGGTCTCGGAGGTGGTGGCTCGGGTGGAGGCGGCGCCGGTGGCTCGGGCGGCGGCGGCGTCGCGCAGTGCATCGCGTGCGTCCAGCAGAGCTGCCCGACCGCGGTGCAGTGCCTCGCCGACCCGGCGTGCATCAACGGCGCGCAGTGCGCGATCCAGAAGTGCCTCCAGGGGGGCGGCCTCGACTTCGCGTGCATCTCGGGCTGCTTCGCCGGCAACTTCGGCGCGATCCAGGAGGCCATCCAGACGGTGACCTGCGCGACGCAGTCGTGCGGCTCCTCCTGCGGAAACCTCGCGGGTGGCGGCGCCGGCGGCGGCGGAACGCCCACCCCTGCCCCGCCCCCGCCCAACTGAGCCGGCGGCCCCCCGCAGACCGTCAGGCCGCGCGCGCGACCGCTGGCGGCCTCGAGGTGCGGAAGCGCGAGACGAGCGCGAGCAGCTCGCTCGCGGCCGTGCCAAGCGTGCCCGACGACTCGCGCGTGCGCACCACGTCGCCCGTCGTCGTGCGCGCCGCCTGAGCGGCGGCCTCGATCGTCTCGGCGATCGCGTGCGAGCTGTCGGCGATCGCGCTCACGTTGCGCCCGATCTCCTGCGTCGTCGCCGCCTGCTCCTCGACCGCTGCGGCGATCGAGCCTTGCAGGTCGTTGATCCGCGCGATGACGCCGACCACCTTCGAGATGCCCTCGAGCGCTGCGGCCGTGTCGTCCTGGATGGCGACGACGCGCCCCGCGATCTCCTCGGTGGCGGTGCCCGTCTGGCGCGCGAGGTCCTTCACCTCGGCGGCGACGACCGCGAAGCCCTTGCCCGCCTCGCCTGCGCGCGCGGCCTCGACGGCGGCGTTGAGGGCCAGCATCCGGGTCTGCGACGCGATCTGGGTGATGACGGAGACGACCTTGCCGATCTCCGCCGACGAGGCGCCGAGCTTCTTCATCGCGGCGTCCACCGAGGCGGCGATCTCGACCGCCGTCGACGCGACGCTGGCCGCCTCGGAGGCGTTGCGCGAGATCTCGCGGATGCTCGCCCCGAGCTCGGTGACGGCGCCCGCCATCGACTGCACGTTCTGGCTCACCCGGTCCGACGACACCGAGGCGTCGTTCGAGCGGTCCGACGTGGTGCGCGCGCTCTCGTCGATGCTGCGCGCGAGCTGACCGAGCTCCTCGGAGGCGCGCGCCAGCGCGTCGCCGTTGCGCCCGAGCAGCGCGAGGCTGTCGCGGAACGAGCCGAAGAACGACGTGAGGCCGTCGCCGAGCTGCCCGATGGCGTCGCCCCCGCCCACCTCGATCTCGCGGGTGAGGTCCCCCGCCGTCGCGGCCCGCACGACGCCGAGGATCGCGTCGACCTTGGCCTGCAAAGCGGCCGCCTGCTCGCGCTCCTGCTTCGCGAGCTCGAGGGTGCGGCGCTCGAGCGCGACGCGGTCGGTGACGCGGTCGAAGAGCACCATGAGGCCCGAGCGGACCGCGCCGACCGCGCCGAGGCTGCCGATGGTGAGCTCGATCGCCTCGTCGCCCACGGCGATCTGCGCGCGGTGCGGCGCGCGTGACACGTCCGCGAGGCGGGCCGGGTCGCGCGCCAGATCGCGGTAGAGCGTCGTCAGCGGCGCGCCCACGAGGGTCGCCGCCGCGCTCCCGAGCGCGGGCGCGAGCCTCGCGAACAGCGCGCGGGCAGCGGGGTTCTCGTACTGCACCGTGAGGTCCTCGGCGCAGAACAGCACGCCGCTCGGCATCGACTCGACCAGGTGGCCGAGCTGCGAGGCCTGCCGCGCGTCGCGCGCGACCCCCTGCCAGTCGACCCGCTCGCTCGCGAGGCAGTGCGCGATGGCCTCGAGGCTCTGGTTGAACGCCGCGCCGAACACCGAGAGCTCGTCGATGCCGCTCGCGTCGAGCCGCGCGGAGAGGTCGCCCTCCGACAGCCCGCGGCACGCCTCGACGGCGCGGTCGAGGCGACCGACGACGATGCGCGCGAGCACCAGCGCGAGCCAGGCCATGAACCCCGCCAGCACGACGCCGATGACCACGAACACGACGAGGCGCGTGCGCACGACCGAGGCCGTCTCGGTCTCGGTGCGGGCGTCCTCGGCGTTGGCCCAGTTGACGAGCGTGTCGACCGCAGCGCGGTGCTCGTCGTAAGCCGCCGCGAGCGGGCCGCTGAGCAGCGCCTCGGCCTCGGCGGTGCGACCGGCCGCGAGCGCCGGCAGGAAGCGCGCGCGAAGCTCGTGGAAGTAGACGCGCGCAGGAGGCGCCGTACGCGTGAGCAGCGTGGTCTTGCCCTCTCCGGCGGGGAGGCGTTCGGACCAGTACGCCACGCGCTGCTCGAACTCGGCCTCGAGGCGCGAGAGCGTCTCGCCCAGCGCGCGAAGCTCGGCTCCGTCGCGCGCGCGCAGCGCCTGGTGCGCGACCAGGTGCGTCTCGACGAGGTAGGCGGGGGGCGGCAGGACGTCGGCGACCAGATCCTTGCCCTCGATGATGGCGTCGTAGCGCGGCCCCTGGATCTTCACCTCGTTCAGGGTCGCGGTCGCCAGGAGCGTGAGCGCGAGCACGCCCACGACGCACCACCCCGCCATCCCGTACAGCCGCGTCTTCAGCGTGACGTCGATCCAGCGCATGCGTCGCTCCCCATCCGAGTGGCCCGAGGCCGCCGGACGCGCGGGGAGGCCCCCCGTCGCGTGCGTCACGCGTGAGCGTGCTGCGGCGGAGTCACGAGGAGCAAGCACCGTGCCTCACGCGAAGGGCTGCGCCTGCGGGCTTTCCGTCAGAGAACGACCCGCACAGCGTCAACGAGCCGACGCCGGACCGCGCGCCGGCTGACACGCGAGGCGCTGGTCACGGGGCCCCGGGAGGCCCCGGAGCGCGCGCGTCAGCGGACGCTGGGGTGACCCGCGTCGCCGCCGCCGCCCGGGCAACCGAGCGAGGGGTGGCCGCCGTCGGCCCCGCCGCCGGGACAACCGAGCGAGGGATGCCCTGCGTCGCCGCCGCCGCCCGGACACGCGAGCGACGGGTGTCCCCCGTCGGCGCCGCCGCCGGGGCAACCGATCGACGGGCGAACGGCGTCGTACGCGCCGCCCGAGGCGGGCGAGACGGCGAGGAGCGAGCCAGCGAGAAGCGCGCCGCCGAGCAGAGCGCCGAGGAGTGCGGTGGAGGCCTTCATCCCCCCGAAGGTACTGCCGGCGGCGCGGGCGCGCCACCGGCCGTACGGCCGCTACCCGCGGTCGGACGCGAGCACGCCGTGCGCCGTCTCGGCGAAGACGATGTCCGGGAACTCGCGCCGCGCGCTGCTGAGCTGCCAGTCTCCCGCGAACAGCACGACCGGCCGGCCGCGCACGTCGACGGTGGGGACGCCGACCGCCGCGCGATCGAACGCGAGCAGATCGATGGCGCCGCCATCGACGCGCGAGACCCACCGCGCGTACGCGCAGGACATGGGCTCGAGCCGCGCCTCGACGTCGTACTCGGACGCGAGCCGGTGCTGCACCACCTCGAGCTGAAGCCGCCCGACCGCGCCGAGGATGGCGTCCCCCTCGCGCCCCTCCGGCGGGCGGTACAGCTGGATGGTCCCCTCCTGCGCGAGCTGCTCGAGCCCCTTCTTCAGCTGCTTGCGCCGCATCGGGTCGAGCATCGCGACGCGCGCGAAGTGCTCGGGCGCGAAGCTCGGGATGCCCTCGAACTCGAACTTGCCGCCGTCGGTGAGGGTGTCGCCGATCTCGAAGAGCCCCGGGTCGTAGACGCCCATGACGTCGCCCGCGTAGCCCTCCTCGACGATGGTGCGCTCCTGCGCGAGGAACGAGGTCGGGTTGCTGAGTCGCAGCGGCTTGTCGGTGCGCACGTGCAGCACCTTCATGCCGCGCTCGAAGCGCCCGCTGCACACGCGCAGGAACGCGATGCGGTCGCGGTGCGACTTGTCCATGTTCGCCTGGATCTTGAAGACGAACGCGGAGAACTCGGGCGCGGTCGGCGCGATGGGCCCCTTCGAGCTCATGCGCGCGGGCGGCGCTGGCATCAGCTCGATGAACGTGTCGAGGAACGGCTCGACGCCGAAGTTGTTCATCGCGCTGCCGAAGAACATCGGCGAGACCTCGCCCGCCTCGAAGCGCTCGCGGTCGAACGAGTCGCCCGCCGAGTCGAGGAGATCGGCCTCCTCGCGCAGGCGGTCCCACCCCTCCTGGTCGAGCGCCTCGCCGAGGCGAGGGTCGTCGATGCCGGTGACGGTCACGGCGGCGATGGACGAGCCGACGGCGGCGCTCGACCCGGCGCGCGCCGCGTCGAAGAGGAAGACGCTGCGGGTGTTGCGGTTGTAGACGCCGCGGAACGTCGCGCCGCGGTAGATCGGCCAGGTGATGGGGTAGACGCCGATGCCGAGCACCGACTCGACCTCGCCGATGAGGTCGAAGGGCTCGCGGCCGGGGCGGTCCATCTTGTTGACGAACGAGAAGATCGGCATCTTCCGCTGCTTGCAGACGCGAAAGAGCTTCTTCGTCTGCACCTCGACGCCCTTGGCGCAGTCGAGCAGCATCACGGCGCCGTCGGCGGCGTGCAGCGTGCGGTACGTGTCCTCGCTGAAGTCGGCGTGACCGGGCGTGTCGAGCAGGTTCATCTGCAGGCCGCGGTAGGGGAACTGGAGCACGCTCGAGCTGATCGAGATGCCGCGCTCGCGCTCCATGTCCATCCAGTCGGACGCGGCGGCGGCGCGGCCGCGCTTGGCCTTCACGGCGCCGGCGAGCTGCACCGCTCCGCCGTAGAGGAGCAGCTTCTCGGTGAGGGTCGTCTTGCCCGCGTCGGGGTGCGAGATGATGGCGAAGGTCTTGCGCCTTCGAACCTCGCGCTCGATCGAGGGGGGGGTCGGAAGTTCCATGGCGGCCCGCAGGGTTAGCACGCGCCGACGCGCGATCGTGCACGCAGGTGCGCGCGGGGCGTCCGGCGGGTAGAGTCTCGGGACCGATGCCTCCCGGCCCCGCTCGGTTCCGCGCGCTGTTCGCCGGCCTCGCGGCGCGGGTGCGGCGCAGGGTCACGACGCGGCTGGTGCTCGACGGCGCCACGGTCGGGCTGGTCGTCGCCGTCGCCATCGCCCTCGCCTGCTGGCGCGGGGGTCTGGCCCGTGGCCGCAGCCTGGCGGTCCTGGCGGGCGCGGGGGGCGCGCTCGTCGGCGCCTTCGTCGGCCTGCGGCGCCGCTGGAGCGACGAGGCGGTCGCCTCGTGGCTCGACGCCCGCCTCGACGGACGCGAGGTCGTCGCGAGCGCCCTCGAGGTCTCCGCCGACGCCCCCGGCTCGCCCGCCGCCGAGGTCCTGCGCGCGGCGACCCTGCTGCTCGAGCGCCCCGAGGCGAAGCGGGGCACCCCGCGCGTGCTGCGGCGCTGGCACGCGCTCGCCCC
>CAITLX010000920.1 GCA_903893335.1 uncultured delta proteobacterium
CCGTGCGCGAGATCGACGGCCGCGCGTTCGAGGCCGGCCCCGGCACCATCGGCGCGAAGCTGCAGAAGGCCTACCTGTCGGCCGTGCGCGGTCTCATCCGCCAGCACGACGACTGGCTGCACTACGTCTGATCCCGGCGAGAGCCGGGCTGTACTGCGTCTGATCCCGGCGAGAGCCGGGCTGTACTGCGTCTGACGGCCGCGCGGTCCTGCGCGGCGCAACCGCTCAGTCGTCGCGACCCGCCGAGAGGGGCTTCATCCATGGCGTGGCGATGAGCACCAGCACGCCGACGCCCACGGAGGAGACCACGAAGAGGAAGAAGAAGTCCGCCTGGCCCCCGAAGTGCCAGGGCAGCTTGATGGTTCCCTTCTCGATTGCGTCCACCTTGGAGGCCACGATGCCGCCGCCGAGGTTGGCGATGAAGCTCGAGATGAACCAGATGCCCATCAAGAGCGACATGAACTTCTTGGGCGCAACCTTCGAGACGTAGGACAGGCCAGTGGGAGAGATGAACAGTTCGCCCAAGGTGTGCACGAAGTACATGCCCAGAACGAACATCATGCTGGCCTTGGCGCCGTGCGCCAACGTGACGCCCCCCGCGATCGTCATCAAGATGTAGCCAGCGCCCACGAGCAGGAGCGCGATGCCGATCTTCGCAGGTTGCGAGGGGTTCATGTGCCGCTTGGCGAGGAACGTCCACAGGCCGCCGAAGACAGGCGACAGGGCGATGACGAACGCCGAGTTCACCGACTGGAACCACGTGGTGGGCACCACGAAACCAGCGATGTTGCGATCGGTGTAGCGGTCGGTGAACAGGTTCACCGACGAGCCTGCCTGCTCGAAGGCGATCCAGAAGACGGCGTTGAAGAGCATGAACAGGAAGATCGACGTGACCGGGCCACGCTCCTCCTTCGGCTGCGAGAGCACGAACCAGATCGCCAGACCGAGCACGATGACGCCACCGGTCATCGTGACCGTCGGGGTCATGATCCCGCCGATGAACTTGAGCGCTCCCAAGTAGTAGGCGACCGCGAACACGAGCGACGCCACCGTGCCGCCGACGAGGAAGAGCGGCGCGCGAGCGGAGGCCAGCGCTTCGTCCCGGGCGAGGCCAACCTTGGAAAGGTACGTGGGGCGGCCCCACAGGTACACCAGGAGGCCGGCGATCATGCCGGCTGCGGCCGATCCGAAGCCCCAGTGCCAACCAACCCGCTCGCCGAGCGTGCCACACGTGAATGCGCAGATGAAGGCGCCCACGTTGATGCCCATGTAGAAGATCGAGAACGCGCCGTCGCGGCGCGGATCGTGCTCGGGGT
Organism: uncultured delta proteobacterium; assembly: GCA_903893335.1. Taxonomy (GTDB): domain Bacteria; phylum Myxococcota_A; class Polyangia; order Polyangiales; family Polyangiaceae; genus CAITLX01. The sequence continues at coordinate 1,317 of CAITLX010000920.1, forward strand.
AGAGTTGCCCCACCATCACCGAGACGCTGGGCTTGAAGTGCCCCGTGCCGATCACGATGAGCGACAGGCCACCCATGAACACGGCGAGGCCCAGCGAGGAGGTGTCCAGCCCCGGGAACCCCGCCACGCCGAGGACGATGTGTCCGACCGCAATGAGGATGCCGCCAACCACCATCGATCGGTGCGTGCCGATCAGCTTGTCGGCGATGACCCCGCCGAACAGCGGGAGCAGATAGGCGAGGCCCGTGTACCAACCGTACAGCGTGGAGCCGTCTCCGTCCGACCACCCGCGCCCGGGATTGAACCCTGGGAGCCGCCCCTCGGGGAGCTCCACCATGCCGCTGAGGGGCGTGGTGAGGTAGAGCACCAGCAGCCCGCGCATGCCGTAGTACGAGAACCGCTCCCACATCTCCACGAGGAAGAGCAGGAACAGGCCGCGCGGGTGGCCGAAGAGGGTGCGCTCGTCCTGAGCGGGGAGGGAAGCAGTGGACACGTGGGACTCCAGGCGCGTTGGCGCGCGACGCTACCACGACCGCCCCAGACCGTCCCGCATCGGCAGCCTCGCAGACCGCGCGCTCGCGGCGTCGGCGCGCCGCCGAGGCGCCTGGGCGCCCGAGAGCGATGACACCCACCGTCGAGGGGGCGCCCGGGCGCTCGATCGGCGGTCGCGCGAACCCTCCGGAGGCAGCGGGGCGCTCGGTTCGTGCCTCGGCCGACCGATCGGGAGCGCCTGGGCGCCCTCCGGGCGATCGGCCTCACCGTCTCCGGGCAGCGGGGCGCCCTCCTGGTGGTCGACGACACCCCGCCGGAGCGCCTGGGCGCCTCGGACCGGTGTCGCCTACCATCGGGGAGCGCCTGGGCGCCCTGAACCGGTGTCGCCTACCATCGGGGAGCGCCTGGGCGCCTCGCGGCGCCCTCCCCTCACCGCTTGGCGGCGGGGCCCTCGGCCGGGCGCGGCGCGTCGGGGTGCTCGTTGAAGTAGGCGTCGTAGCTCTCGCGGGTGATCTCGATCTCGATCACGCCGGGGCGCTCGACCTTCGCCTGGCAGCCGAGGCGCGAGGTGGCGCGCACGTCGAACGCCTTGTCGAGGATGTCGTTCTCCTCGTCCTCGATCTCGCTGAGCAGGTCGAGCCCCTTCTTGACGTGCACGTGGCAGGTCGAGCAGGCGCACACGCCGCCGCACGCGTAGCCCTCGGGCGCGCCGGCGCGCTGCGCAGCCTGGAGGATCGTCGTGCCGAGCGGCACCTCGATCTCGGTGCCCTCGTTCAGGTAGCGGACGGTGGCGACGAGGGTCATTGCGGGTCTCCGTGGTGGCCGTGGGCCTCGAGGTGGGCCTCGACGCCCTGCGCGGAGGCGACGGCGCCCTCGACCTCACCGAGGCGGCGCCCCTCGATGGCGCGCGACACCGCGCGGTTCATGCGGCGGCCCGCCCAGGGGTGCGTCGCGTGGTCGAGCGCCTCCATGGCCGAGCGCACGCGCGAGGCGTTCGAGCCGTCGACCGCGGCGCGCACCGCCGCGAGGGCGGCGTCGATGGCGGCGCGCTCGTCGCCTTCGAGCAGGTCGGCGTCGACCGCGAGCGCCTGCGCGGTCGCGCGCACGACGCGCTCGGCCTCGACCTTGGACTCGACGAGGCGTCGGGCCGAGAGGTCCTCCTCGCCATGGTCGAGCGCGTCGAGCAGCATCTGCTCGACCTGCGCGTCGTCGAGCCCGTAGCTGGGCTTGACCACCACCGCCTGCTCGACGCCGGTCGTCGTCTCCTTCGCGGAGACCTGGAGCAGCCCGTCGGCGTCGACGCGGAAGGTGACCTCGAGGCGCGCGAGCCCGGCGGGCATCGGCGGGATGCCCTTGAGGGTGAAGCGCGCGAGCGAGCGGCAGTCGGCGGCGAGCTCGCGCTCCCCCTGCACGACGTGCAGCTCGAAGCCCGTCTGCTGGTCGGCGTAGGTCGTGAACACCTGCCGCGCGCCGGCGGGGATGGTCGTGTTGCGCGCGAGCACCTTCTCGACCACGCCGCCCATCGTCTCGATGCCGAGCGAGAGCGGCAGCACGTCGAGCAGCAGCACGTCCTGCTTGGCCCCCTCGCCCGCGAGCAGGTCGGCCTGCACCGCGGCGCCGAGCGCGACGACCTGGTCGGGGTCGATGTCGGCGAGCGGCTCGCGCCCGAACAGCTCGGCCACGTAGCGGCGCACGAAGGGCACGCGCGTCGAGCCGCCGACGAGGATGACGCCGTCGAGCTGGGCCGCGGTGACGCCGGCGTCCTTCAGCGCGCGGCGACAGACGACGCCGGTGCGCTCGACGATGGGGCGCACGAGCGCGTCGAGCTCGTCGCGGGTCACGGTGACGACGACCTCGCCGCCGGCGACCTTCGGCAGCTCGATCTCGACCGCCTCGCGGTCGGTGAGGCCATGCTTGACCGAGCGCGCCGCGTCGAGCGCGAGGCGCACGACCTCGGGCGACCAGCCCGTGTCGCCGACGCCCATGGCCTCGAGCAGCCGGGCGGCGAGCGCGCGATCCATGTCGTCGCCGCCGAGCGCGCTGTCGCCGCCGGTCGCGCGCACCTGGAACACGCCCTGGTCGAGCACGAGCAGCGTGACGTCGAAGGTGCCGCCGCCGAGATCGTAGACGGCGAAGAGGCCGTCCTGCTTCTTGTCGAGGCCGTACGCGAGCGCGGCTGCGGTCGGCTCGTTGATGAGGCGCAGCACCTCGAGCCCCGCGAGCCTGCCCGCGTCGCGCGTGGCCTGCCGCTGGGCGTCGTCGAAGTAGGCGGGCACCGTGATGACGACGCCGCCGACGCGCTGGAGCCTGTCCTCGGCGTTGCGCTTGAGCGCGCGCAGGATCTCGGCGGAGACCTCGACGGGGGTGACGATGCGCTCGTGCACGCGGAAGCGCACGACCTTGGCCTCGTCGTCCGTCTTCGGCTCGACGAACTCCCAGGGACCGAGCCTGCGCGTCTCGGGGTCGCTGGCGCCGCGCCCCATGAAGCGCTTCACGCTCACGATGGTCTCGCGCGGGTAGAGCGGCGCGCGGCGCAGCGCGGCGCGGCCGACGATGACGTTGCCGCGCTCGTCGTAGCTCACCGCCGACGGCACGAGCGCCTCGTTGTCGCAGTCGGTGACCGTCTCGGGGTGGCCGTCGTTGACCCACGCGATGAGCGAGTTGGTGGTGCCGAGGTCGATGCCGACCGGTCGCGGCGCCGCCTTGGGGTCGAAGATGTCGAACAGCATCATGGGAGGTTGGCCGTGCTCGCGAGGTCGTCCTCGATGGCGCCCACCTCATCGAGGAAGCGCCGGTAGTACCGCATCTCGGCGACGGCGCCGATCATGTCGTGCACGCGCGCCTCGCCCTCGCGCGACGCAGCCGCGAAGCGGGCGCTCACGGCGGCGTCGAGCGCGGCGACCTCGGCGGCGAGCCGCGCGACGGCGGGAGCGTCGCGGCGCGCGCGCGCCTCGGAGAGGGCCTCGCGCCGCTCCATCGTCTCCATGAGAAACGCCGCGTCGGGCTTCGCGTCGCCGGCGGGGCGAGGCGCGGCGCTCGCGCGGGCGATGAGCGCCTCGGCGCGCGTGATGGGGTCGCGCACGACGCGCCACGCGTCGTTGACCTCGACGGCCTTGCCGAGCGCGGCGCGGCGGTCGGTCGGCGTGCCGCCGACGTGCCGGTCGGGGTGCACCGCGGACGAGATGGCCCGCACGCGCCGCTCGACGGACGGCAAGTCGACGTCGAACGAGGGGGGGATGCCGAGGATTTCGAACGGGTCGTTCATGACGGGCGAGGCGCGCGCGCCCCGCGCTCCACGGGGCTCAGACGGAGAACGAGTGGCCGCAGCCGCAGCTCGCGGCCTCGTTGGGGTTCTGGAACTTGAAGCCCTGGCGCATGAGCGTCTGCTCCCAGTCGAGCACCGTGCCGGCGAGGTAGATGAGGCTCTTGGGGTCGACGAAGAAGCGCACGCCGTCGGCCTCGATGACGCGGTCGCGCTCGCGCGGCGCGCCGTCGGCGAACTCGATGACGTAGCTGAAGCCCGAGCAGCCGCCGCCGCGCAGGCCGATGCGGATGGCCGCGTCGGGCGTGCCGCGCTTCTCGAGCTGCTTGCGCGCCATCGTCGCGGCGCGCGGCGTGACCGCGATGGTCGCCTTCGACAGGGAGGCCTCGGCGCCCGCAGGCGGCTGCGGGGCGACGGGCTGGGCGCTGGGGTTCGCGGCAGACGAGAGGGACGTCACGGCAGCCTCCATCACTTGGCCGCGAGCGCGGCGCGGGCGGCTTGCTTGGCGCGGAAGTCGGCGATGGCGCTCTTGATGGCGTCCTCGGCGAGCACCGAGCAGTGGACCTTGACCGGCGGGAGGTTGAGCTCCTCGACGATCATCGTGTTCTTGATCGTCTGCGCCTCGTCGACCGTCTTGCCCTTGAGCCACTC
>CAITLX010000921.1 GCA_903893335.1 uncultured delta proteobacterium
CCCTCGTCGCCGAACGCGCGCGCCGGGCGCGGGACGGCCGCGAGCCCCACGAGGGCGAGCGCCGCGAGGGCGAGGGCCAGGCCGCGACGGGGGCTCAATCGACGTCCTCGACGCGCCAGAGCCCTGCCTCGCGGCGGAGCTTGACGACGTGGCCGCCCGGCAGCGTCGTCGTGGCCGTGGCGCCGGTGACGCGCACCTCGAGCGACTCGGGGTGCGCGAGCCCCTCGGCCAGGGCGCGCACGTCGGCGTCGAGCGCGCGCGCGGTGGTGGGCGACAGCACGCGCAGCAGCCGCGCGTAGCTCGGGTGCGCGAGCGTCTGGCCGAGGGAGGCGAGCGCCTCGTCGGGGGTGCGCCCGCGCGCCGGCAGCGCGTCGGCCGTGGCGACGCGGAAGCTCTCCCCCTCGAGCTCGAGCGTGGCCCGCTCGCCGTCGGGCCAGGCGACGCGCGCGGAGGTCGAGGCGCGCGCGGCTCCGCGCCCGAGCAGCGCATCGCGCGCGACCGCGGCCTCGCGATCGTCGGCGGCGATGCGCGCGAGATCGGCCGACGAGAGGCTGCGGCGCGAGTGCGCGTCGAGCATCGACGCCATCGTCGCGGTGTCGCCGCGCGCGACCGCCTGCGACCACGCCGCCGCGGTCGCGCGAGGGTCGGGAGGCGCGTGCGCGCAGCCGAAGGACGCCAGGCACGCCGCGGTGCCGAGCCAGAGGGCGAGCCGCCGGGGCCTCATCGTCGGCGGACGGTAGCATCGGGCGGCAGCGATTCGAGCTTCGCCGCGGCGGGGAGGCGCCCCTGCTCGGCCCGGATCGCGAGCCGGACGAGGCGGTCCTCGGCGGTGGGCGGCAGATCGACGAAGCGCACGAGCACGCGCGCGACGTCGCGGGGGGCGCGGGGCGCCTCGGTGCGCACGACGCGCGCCGCGGTCGCCAGCGGCGGCCCGTCGGGTAGCTCGAGCACGACGTCGATGGCCGCGCCCGGCTCGAAGGTCTCTCCGGAGGTGAGCGCGGCGCCGCCCGCCGACAGGTTGTAGACGGGGACGGTCGTCCAGGGCGCGTCGTCGTCGGTCGATGAGGGGCGCAGGCGCGCGACGCACTCGATCCGCGCGCGGAAGAACGCGCGGCGCTGCTGGCGCGCCAGGCTGTGGGGCGCGGCCGTGACGAGCGCGAAGCGCGCCGCGACGGTCTGCGCGAGGCGCATCAGCGTCGTCTCGATCCGGTAGCAGGCGCCCGGAACCGGGCACTCGATGACCACGCGCTCGCCGGGGCGGAGCGCGAGCCCCTCGGGGATGGCGTCGAGCTGGAGCGACATCGAGCCGTCGGAGCGCACCTGCTCGATGAGCACGCGGGCGGGCGCACCCGCCTCGTCTGCGAGCGTCAGCTCGGCCCATGATCGGGTCAGTTCATCGGCGAGCCGGGTCATGCGTGCGTGGGCTCAGTTTGCCACGACCACCACGTCCATGCCGAAGACCTCGCGGAAGAGGCCGGCCTTGTGGGCGAGCGTCCACTCCTCGAGGTCGATGCTCGTCTCGGCGTCGACGCGCACGACGAGCTTGCCGCGCTCGACGACGGGGCGCACCGCCTTGACCTTGCCGCGGTGCTCGCGGTCGAGCGCGTCGGCGATGCGCAAGAGCGCGGTGAGCACGCGCACGCGCTGTCGGTCGTCGCGGCCGAGGGCGCCGTAGCCCTCGTGCGCCGGGTCGGGAGGGCCCTTGCGGTGGTAGCGCGCGAGGCACGCGACGACGCGTCGCTCGACCGGCGTGAGGCCCATCAGATCGCCGTGCTCGATGAGGTACTGGCCGTGCTTGTGGTGCCCCTCGTAGCGCACGAAATCGCCGACGTCGTGCAGCAGCGCGCCGGTGTGCAAGAGCAGGCGGTCGCGGCGCGCGAGGCCGTGCTTCGAGGTGAGCGCGTCGAAGAGGGTGGCGGCGGCGTTGGCGACGAGCAGGCCGTGGGGCTCGTCGAAGCGGTAGCGACGGCCGAGCCGCAGCGCGGCCTCGAGCACCAGCTGCTCCTCGGCGCCGGTGTCCCAGCGCGAGAAGTGGCGCGCCGCGATCTCCTCGAGGATGCCCTCCTTGAGCCCGACGCCGGGGGCGGCGATCGTGCCGATGCGGAGGCGCTCGGCGAGCCGGAGCAGGATCGCGGCGGCGGGCACGATGACGTCGGCGCGGTCGGGGCGCAGCGCGTAGCGCTCGGCGCGCGCCTCGGCCGTGAGCGGCGCGATCGTGACGAGCAGGGCGCGCATGCGGCCGACGTCGACGCCCGTGCCGTCCGGGGTCGGCGCGGGGCAGAGCACCGCGAGCGAGTCGACGTTGCCGCCGGTGCCGACCAGGAGGTCGACGTTGCCCGACGAGAGCTCGCGCGGCGCCTCGACCAGCGCGCGGTCGATCTGTCGGTCGAGCATCGCGAGCTGCTTCGGGGTCCACGCGCCCCCCTCGCTGCCGAACGCCTCGAGCAGGCGCACGGTGCCGACCTGCAGCGACTGGCTCCACCGCGTGTGGCCGCGCTGCACGAGCGTCACCTCGGTGGAGCCGCCCCCCACGTCGACCAGCAGCGCGCTGCGCTCGGCGAGCTCGAGCCGTCGCTCGACCGCCAGCGCCACGAGGCGAGCCTCCTCGACCCCCTCGATGATCTCGAGCCGGACGCCCGCCTCGCGCTCGGCGCGCTCGACGAGCACGGCGCCGTTCTTCGCCTCGCGCACCGCGCTGGTGGCCACGGCGCGGTAGACCTCGACGCGAGCGTCGTCCATCGCGTCGCGCACGCGGCGCAGCGCGTCGCAGGTCGCCGCGATGGCGCGCGGCGAGAGGGCGCCGAGGCGGAAGACGTCTCGGCCGAGCCGCAGCGGCGCTCGCTGCGAGGCGAGCTCGCGAAACGCGCCCGCGCTCGCGGCGCCGCGGACGCGATCGAGCTCGACGATGCGCGCGCGCATCGCGTTGCTGCCGACGTCGATCGCCGCGAACCTCGCCATCGCCCGGCAGAGGTAGCGGAGCGGGTGCGCGTTGGCTACCCTCGGGCGCACATGTCTTCGCTTCGCCACGTCGTCGTCGCCTCGATGCTCCTCGCGTCCGCCTGCGCTCCGCGCGCTGCGCGGGCGCCTGCGCCCACCCGTCCGGTGGACGAGTCGCGCGCCCTCTCCCTCGCCGCGCAGGCGCTCGGCGACGCGGGCGAGACGCCCGCAGCCGGCCGTGACGTCCTGCTCGCGACCGGGCGGTCGCTGCACGTCGACGTCGGCGTGGTCGGGCACCGCTGGGGCATCGCCTACGTCACCGCGGACGACCTCGCCGCGCTGCACCCCGCGGCCGACCTTCCGCCGCGCGCGCTCTCGGGCGACGTGCTCCCCGTCGTGCAGGGGGTCGGTTCCGACGGAGGCGCGATCGTCCTCGTGCTCTGGGCGGACGACTACTCGTACGACGACGCGTCGGGAGGCGGGCACGAGGCGACGTCCATCGCCGCCGAGCGACGCATCGCGCGCGACGTGCGCGACTTCGTGTCGCAGGCCCACGCGAAGGCGCTCCCGTGATCGCGCGCGCCGACCAGGCTCGGCGCGTCATCCTGGCGGCGGCCCTGACGCTGCTCGTGGGGATCGCGCTCGTCGCGACGGCCCACGCGGAGTTCGGGCGGTTCGTGGTGCTCGTGGGGTTCGGCGCGCTCGCGGCGGGCATCCACGTGCTGGGGCGCACGGGTACCGACGGCCGTGCGGGCTGAGCGCGGCGCCGGTCGAGCGCGATGACCAGCCGGCTGGCCCGCGCATCGCGTGGGTCGTATCTTCGACGGCTGGCCGAGGCCGCGGAGGACCGATGTCGATTCGACGGACGAACGCGATGGCAGCGACGCTCTTCGCGGTGGCGCTCGGTTGCGCGGCCGGTTGCTCGGGAAGCGACGCGGTCGAAGCCGCGGCCGCAGACGCCTCGCGCCCCGCGTCGGCCTGCGCGGGCGACCCGCGCGCGCAAACCTACGCCGCGGGCATGGAGCAGCCCGGCCTCGCCGGCAACGCGCGGGTGCGGCTGGTCGTCGCGGACCCGGCGCCCCCCGCCAAGGGGCTCAACGCGTGGACGCTTCAGGTCGTCGATGCCGGCGGCGCGCCCATCGTCGGCGCGGTCGTCACGGTGAAGCCCTTCATGCCCGACCATGGCCACGGCAGCTCGCTGGTCCCGAGCGCGACGCCCACCGACGCGGCGGGTCGGTCGAGCGTGACCGGGCTCGAGCTCTTCATGGCGGGGGTGTGGGAGGTCTCGGTCCTGGTCGCGCTGCCGGCCGACGCCGGGGTGTCGGCGACCGACACGGCCAAGCTCACGTTCTGCGTCGACGGCTGAGCCTTCAGGGGCCGCAGCGCGTGTGCGTCGGGGCCGGGGTCGCGGAGCGGCCGCCGGGCAGGCCGCGGCTCACGCAGTCCACCAGGTCGGCGCCGTCCTGGTAGTGGATGGTCGCCGCTGCGGGCGTCCACTCGAGCACGGTCGACGCGAGGTCGAAGGTGCGCACGCGCGCGGCGACGGCGGGGTCGAGGTCCCCCGTGGCGACGAGCTCGCCGAGCACCTCGTGGTCGATGGGGCGCATGCGCACGCGCATCGTCACGCGATCGGGCTCCGCGATCGTCGGCGTGGTCGCCGCGCCGGTCGGGCGGCGCGGGTAGGTCCACGCGACGTGCGTCCGGTAGAACGCGGGGTCGCTCGCGTCGGAGGTCACCGCGGCGGGGAGCTGGTTGCTCTCGTACGACGTCGTCGTCCAGAACGTGGTGACCTGCTTGCCCGCCGCGTCGAAGATGCAGTCGCGCACCAGCCAGAGGTCCGGGTCGGCGAGGCCGGCGACCGGCTGGTCGTCGGGCACGACGCCGCTCTGGTAGACGAGCGTCGCGCCTGCCCACGCGCGGACCTCGACCCACGCGCGGCGGTCCTGCGTCGCGCCGCTCGGGAAGCCGTGCCCCGCGCCGACGTTGTCGAGCACGACCTCGATCGCGGCGCCGCCGGGGACCTGCTTGACGCAGAGCGCGGCCTGCAGCGTCCTCGTGTCGAGCTGCGCCTGCACGAGCGCGGCCTGCTCGGCGCTGCGCGCGAAGGGCGAGAGCGCGACGTCGACGCCCGGGAAGTCGTGCGCGTGCACGCGCCGCGCAGGCGACCCGCTGACGGTCGAGGCCACGTCGTCGCGGCCGTCCATGTGGCACTGACCGCACGCCAGCCCCTTGGATTGCTGGGCGAAGACGCTCGCCTGCCACTCCTCGTACGTGCGCTCGAGGTGCGCGCCGCCCGGCGTCACGATGTCGTGGCAGCTCCCGCACAGCGTGGCGGACGCGGCGCGGTCGCGGTCGTGCAGCGGCGAGTAGGTCGACGCGTGGGCCGCGTCGCCGAGCGGGTCGGCGATCTCGCCGCGCAGCACGCCGTCGGTGGCGAGGCGCAAGGGCGCGTCGTGCGCGCCGCCGACCTCGTCGACGCTGTGGCAGAAGAAGCAGGTGACGCCCTTGAGCTTCTGCGGAAGCTGCGCGAGGTTCGACCCGTCGGTGGTGAGCCCGAGGCGCACGGCCAGAGGCGCGTGGCACTTGACGCAGAACGAGCCGAGCGCGCCCCCCGTCTCGCGCTGCCCGCGCGCGTTCATCGCGAGGAAGACGGGGTCGTCGGCGGCGTACGCGTGCATGCTCCCGGACCACTCGGCGTAGTGGTTCGGGTGGCAGGCGGCGCAGGCAGTCGGGTCGAGGAGCGCCTCGCGGTCGAGCGCGGCGGTGGGCTGCACGACCGGCTCGGAGCCGCACCCGAGCAGCGTCAGCGAGAGGGCCGTCGCGAGGGTCGGGCAGAGGCGCATCGCAGGCGCGAAGGGTAGCATGCGCGCTCGACCGCTCGACGCGAGCCCGCCGCTGCGACAGCATGCCGCAGGGGGCAGCGCGGCGACCGCTCGTACCGTCGCGCCCCGGAGGATCCAACGTGCTGCCAACCGCCACGCCACGCTCGCTTCTCGTCCTCGTCGCCGCGTGGGCTCTCGGCGTGGCGGGCTGCTCCGCTGCCGACGCGCCGCCGGTCGGGGCCTACTCGGACGCTCCGCTCTCCGTGCTCACGAGCGAGGCCGGCGCGCTGCGCATCGAGGTGCGCACCTCGCCCGAGCAGCCACCCGCGCGCGGCACCTCCGACGTCGAGCTGCGCATCGCCGACGCGTCCGGCCAGCCGCGCGACGACCTCACGGTCACGGCGAAGCCCTGGATGCCGGCGATGGGGCACGGGGCGGCGGAGACGCCGACGGTCGAGGCCGCGAGCGGCGGGCGCTACGTGGTACACGGCGTCAACCTCTTCATGGCGGGCCGGTGGGAGCTCCAGGTGTCGATCGAGGGGGCCCTGCATGACGCTGCGACCGCGACGTTCGACGTTCCCTGAGGCGCTGGGCGTCGCGGCCGTGGTGGCCGCGGCGATGGCCACGCCGCGCGCGTCGTCGGCGCAGGCCTGCTGCGCCGGGGCGAGCGCGCTCACGCCGGGGCGCCTGCTCGCGCGCGAGGACGCCCTGGTCGGCGCGCAGGTCCGCTCCACGGTGCTGCGCGGCGCCTGGGACGGTGCGGGCACCTGGGTGCCGTCGCCGCACGGCGATCGCGAGGTCGACCTCGAGCTCGATCTGGTGGGCGCGCTCCGCTTCGCGCGACGCGGGCAGGTGTCGCTCACCGCGCCCTGGGTCGAGACGTGGCGCACCGTGCCCGGTCGCGGCGAGCACGGCGGTGGCCTGGGTGACGTGCAGGTCGCCGGTCGCTGGGACCTCACGCTCCCCGGCGAGGTGGCCTGGGTCCCGGGCCTGGCGCTGCTCGCCGGCGGCGTGGCGCCCACCGGCCGCGCGCCCGACGACGCGCGCCTCGCGCTCGCCGCCGACGCGACCGGGACGGGCGCCTGGCAGGGGTCGGTGGGCGTTTCGGTCGAGCAGATCCTCGGCAAGGGGCTCGTCAGCGGCGCCGCGACGCTGAGCGTCCC
>CAITLX010000922.1 GCA_903893335.1 uncultured delta proteobacterium
GTCGGCCTCGACGTCATCGGTGAGCGGCTCACCGAGGTCAACGTGACGAGCCCGACGGGCATCCAGCAGCTCGGGCGGTTCACCGGCACGCGCCCCGAGGACCGCGTCATCGAGTGGATCGAGCAGCGCGCGCGCAGCTGAGCCGAGAACTTGGCCCGCGCGAGCGCGTCGTGCCCGCATGGGGGCATGCCGCGCACCGCCACCCCCTGCATCGCCTGCACCTCGAGCCCTCGCGCGGCGGACAAGCGCGTGCGCCTCGGTGGGCGCTCGCTGCCGCTGTGCACCGAGCACGCCGCGCGCGCCGCGAGCGCGCGCGTCCGCACCCTCGACGAGCTCGGCAAGCTGCTCGCCTCGCCCGGCGAGCGACGCTCGGCGCTGCCTCGTCGCGCGCCGGCCGCCGAGGACCGTCGCGTGCTGCCCCCGCGCCCCGAGGGGCGTCGTCGCAGCGAGGGGCGCCGCGCGACCGACGAGCACGGCTGACCGCGATCCGCGCCCGCTCGCGCTACTCGGTGCGCTTGATGACGTGGTATCCGAACGGCGTCTCGACGACGCCGCTGACCTCGCCGGTCTTGAGCGCGAACGCCGCGTCGGCGAAGGGCTTGACCATGCGCTCGCGCGAGAAGCGCCCGAGGTCGCCGCGGCGCGCGCCGCCGCCGGGCTCGTCGGTGTACTCCACGACGAGCTTGCCGAAGTCCTCGCCGGCGCGCGCGCGGCCCAGGGCCTGATCGGCGCGCGCCCGCGCCTCCTGCTTGGTGCGCGTGATGCCGCCGCCGGCCATGCGCGAGCCCGCGTACGCGACCAGCAGGTGCTGCGCGCCGATGGTGGGCGCCGCCTCCTCGGCGGACGTGGGCTCGGCGGGCTCGCCGCGCGGCGTCGCCGGCTCGATCGGAGCGGCCGGCAGCGGCGGCTCGGGCAGCAGCGGCGTGCGCCCGAGGCCCGAGAGGGTGCCGTCGCAGGCGACGAGCGCCAGGGCTGCGGCGAGGGGGAGCGCGCTTCGGACCATCGCCGTCGCTCGTGTCACGGTGCGGCGCGGGGGGCAACGCCCGCGCTCAACCCCGCTCGGCGCGCCTTCGCACGCGCCCGAGCGCGCGCGGCTGGAGCTGCTGCGCGAAGCGGTCGGGCCCCAGGCGCTTGAGGCGCCAGAGCCACCTGCCGTCGCCGTGGGGCAAGACGAAGAGATCGCCGCGCTCGCACCCGCAGAGCGCGAGCTCGGCCACCTCGGGCGCCTGGATCTTCGAGCGGTCCATCAGCGCGTTGAGCGCCTTCTTCGGCGACTCGCCGTGCGCGCGTGCGCTCTCGCCGATGCGCGTGCGGAAGAACGTGGGGCAGAGCACCGACACCCCGACGCCCGAGCCGTACAGCTCCCCCGCGAGCGTCTCGGAGAGCGACACGACGGCGGCCTTGGTCACGTTGTACGGGGCGAGCCCGGGCGGCGAGAGCAGCCCCGCCGCCGACGCGACGTTGAGGATGTGCCCCGCGCCCTGCGCGCGCATCCGCGGCACGAACACGTGGCAGCCGTGCACGACGCCCCAGAGGTTGACGCCGACCGCCCAGCGCCAGTCCTCGAGCGGCACGACGCCGACGGGCCCGGCCACGGCGACGCCCGCGTTGTTCGCGACGAAATCGACCCCGCCGAAGCGCGCGTCCATCTCGCGCGCGAGCCGCTCGACGTCGGCCGCCTGCGTGACGTCCGCCTCGGCGGCGTGACCCTCGCCCCCGGCGCGCGTGACCTGCTCGGCGGTCTCGCGCGCGCCCTCGAGATCGAGGTCGGCGGCGAGCACGCGCGCGCCGCGCGACGCGAGCGCGACCGCGAGGGCGCGGCCGAGCCCGCTGGCTGCGCCGGTGACGAGCGCGCGGGGGCGAGGCGCGAGGGGCATCGCTCCTGTGTACCCGCGCCCCGAGCGCCGCGTCACGGGCGTTCGGCCCGCCGGCAGGGCTCGCCGCGCCCGCTCGCCCCGGCGGTGCTACGCTTCGGGCCCTGGAGGCACACGTGCGCGACCCTCGCCCGAAAGCCCTCGTCTCGATCGCCGCGCTCCCGTTCGTCCTCGCGGCGGCCGCTTCGCCTGGCGCGCGCGCCGCGGCTCCCCACGCAGCCGCGTCCGCCGTCGGCTCCGCCTCGGCGGCGTCGGCGAGCGCGTCGGCCAAGCCGGTCGATCACGTAGCGGTCGCGCGCGCGTCGGTCGTCGTGCTCGAGCGGCAGGGCAAGCCGGTGGGGCTCGGCACCGTGCTCGCGCGCGACGGTCGCATCCTCACCGCGCTCTCGGCGCTCGGCGACGGCAACGGCGTCGACGCGCGCTACCAGGGGGGCGAGGTCGTGCGCCTGCGCACCGAGCGCGTCGACCGCGCGTGGGACCTCGCGCTGCTCGCGCCCCAGGGCGCCCCCGCCGCCGCGGGTCTGCCCGCCGGCGACGGCGATCCGCTCCAGACCGGCACCCCCTTCGTCGCGTTCGGCACCGGCACCGGGCGCGGAGCGCGCGTGACCGCCACGCTGCGCGGCCGGAAATCGGTGCTCGGCGCCGACGGCGTGCGCCTCGACGACGTGCTCGACGTCGGCGGCGTGTCGCTGCGCGAGATCGGCTCGCCCATCGTCGACGTCGGCGGCACGGTCGCCGCCGTGGTGGTGCGTGGCTGCGCGTCGGCCACGCCCGGCCCCTGCGCCTCCGTGCCCGTCGGGGCACCGGTCGCGGCGCTGCGCGCCTTCCTCGCCGCCGCGCCTCCCCCCGCCCCCTCGCGCGCGCTGCCCTGGTTCGGCGCAGCCTTCGTCGCCGACGGTGCCGGCGCTTCGCGCGGCTTGCGCGTCAAGAGCGTCGCCCCCGGCAGCCCCGCGGCGATCGCGCTGCGGCCAGGCGCCAGCCGCGACCAGGCCGACGTGCTCGTCGCCATCGACGGCGTGCCGGTGACGACCCCCGACGCCGCCTCGGCCCTCGTGCTCGCGCACAGGCCGGGCGACCGCGTGCGCCTCCTGGTGCTCGGCGCGGGCCTCTTCCGCGACGTGCCCCTGGTGCTCGGCGAGACGCCCGCGCCGGTCGCGCCCGCTGCTCCCGAGGCCCCGACGGCTCCCGAGGCGCCCGCTGCCCCGACGCCCCGCTGAGCCGGCCTGCGCGATTGACACCCGCCCCCTGCACGTCGCACGCTCCGGCTCGTGCCGTTCGCGGCACGCCTCGTGACCCTGAAGGGGTTGAATAGACCGTGCCCGGACCGCTCCGCGTCGAAGTAGCCGGCGAGACCAACGTCGGCCGCAAGCGCAACCACAACGAAGACAACCTCGCCATCCTCAGCGAGTTCGGTCTCTACATCGTCGCCGACGGCATGGGCGGCCATGCGTCCGGCGAGGTCGCGTCCAAGCTCGCGGTCGACACGCTGCGCGAGTTCTTCGCCTCGACGGCCGACGACCCCGAGCGCACCTGGCCGTACAAGGTCGACCGCTCCAAGGGCTACGAGGAGAACCGCCTCATCACCGGCATCAAGCTGGCCAACCTGCGCATCTACGAGGCCGCGCAGCGCGACGCTCGCCAGCGCGGCATGGGCACGACGGTGGTGTCGATCTTCACCGTCGAGGGGGGCGTGTACGTCGCGCACGTCGGCGACAGCCGAGTCTACCGCATCCGCGAGGGGCGCCTCGAGCAGCTCACCGAGGACCACTCGCTGCTCAACGACTACATCAAGATGAAGCGCCTCACCGACGAGGAGATCGCCGCGTTCCCGCACAAGAACGTGATCGTGCGCGCGCTCGGCATGAAGGACACCGTGAAGGTGGACACGCGCTTCGAGACCCCGCGCAACGGCGACGTGCTGGTGCTCTGCTCGGACGGCCTCTCGGGGCCCGTCTCCGACCCCGACATCCTCTCCATCGTCGACTCGTCGCCCGACCTCGCCACCGCCGCGCGCCGCCTCGTCGAGCGCGCCAACGAGAACGGCGGCCCCGACAACATCACCTGCGTGCTCGCTCGCTGGGTCGCCTGACCGCCTGCGTGCTTGTCCGCCCGGTCGCGTAAGCCGCGCGCGCGGCGTGACGCGCGAGGCGCGCTTCGCGGCACAACCTGTGCCGTGAGACGCCGTCGCGGCTGGTTTTGCAGGGCTGGCGCGCGGGCACGAGCGTTGCTCTGATGGGGGCCATGCGCTCCCTCGCCCTGCTCGCGCTCCTCGCCGTTCCTGCTGTGGCCGCCGCGTGCGGCGGCAGCGTCTCCGACGCGCCGGGAGCGGGCGGCTCCGGCGGCTCGGGGGCCAGCGCGGGCGGAGGTGGCAGCGGGGGTGTGGGCGGCGTCGGCGGGATCGGCGGCGTCGGGGGCTCGGGCGGGGGTGCCTCGTTCGACGTGCAGCTCGGCAAGGTGACGGTGAAGCCGCTCAGCGGCACGATCCCCGGCAGCGACGGGCCCCCCTCCGACGACCTCGCGATGCGCGTCGATCTGCGGCTCGCGGCAGACGCCATGACGGCCGTCGTGACGCCGCGCTGGGGCGAGCCGACCGCGTGCACCGTGACCAAGACCGCCGGCGCGCTCACGATCGCCGGCGACGTGCGCGTCCGCCGCGCCGTGGCCGGCTCCGTGGTCAGCGACGACTGGACGACGCTCACCGTCGCGCTCTCGGCGACCGGCGCCTACACGGGCGTGACGCTCGCCGGGCGCGAGGAGCAGCTTCAGGGCGACGTCGGGTGGGAGTCGGAGATCGCCGCGACGGCCAGCATCGACGTGGACCGCACCGACCCCGAGCTTCGCGTGACGGTCGACTCGCCGCTCGGCCCCCCCGACGCGCGCCTTCCCTGGGACGCCGTCGCGATCGAGGCGGCCGAGGGGGTGCTCCCCGACAGCCTGCTCGCGCGCGCCTCGGTCGAGGCTGCCCCGCCGGGCGGCCCCGCGCTCCCGAGCCCGATGCTCTTCGCGATCGCGCCCACCGAGCCCGCGTTCACGGCGTCGGGCGTCACGCGCGCGGTCGGCTACGCGACGTCGTGGAGCGGGCTCTCGGGCGGCCGAGTGACCGCGACCGTGTCCGCCGGCGCGCTCGATCCGGCCGGCCACGCGGCTGCGTCGGCGTCGGCCGCGACGCGCGTGCTCGAGGTCGGGCCCCCCGTCGCGGCGTACACGCTCGACGGAGACGCGGGGCCGCTGCCGGGCGCCTGGGGCCAGGTCGGGTGGTTCGGCGGGTTCACCGGAAGCGACCCGCGGTGCGAGCAGAGCGGGTGCGCCGAGATCGGCCCCTGGCGGGCGCTCGGGTGCGGACAGACCGAGCGCTCGGGGTTCGCCGGGCGCCTGGCCGCCGCCCCCGCCAAGCAGCTCGTCGTTCGCTTCCGCGTGCGCGCCGTCACGATGTACGCCCCCGACCAGCAGCCCTACGTCTACGGCCCGGCGCTCACGCTCGAGGTCGCCTCGCCGAGCCACGAGCCCTCGCGCGCCGCGATCGACGCGGGCACCTTCACGCGCGACGCGGCGCCCATCGACGACCTGGTGTGGTCGACGCCCTGGAGCGACGCGACGATCGAGCTGCCGCCGAACCTCGGCGACGCGTTCGGCTTCGCGATCTACGCCGGCTCAGGCCCCGTGCAGCCCGGAGCCTGCGGGCTCCTGCCCCCGCCGGCGACCCTCGCGGTGGACATCGACTCGATCGCTCTGCGGTGACGCGCGGGGCGCCAGGGGCGTAGGCTGGCGCCGTGCTCCCCAGGGTCCGCGTTCCCCACCCACACGTCACGCTCGACGCCGACGGCACGCCGTTCGTCGCGGGCAGCCGCGTGCCGGTGCGGCGGCTGTTCTCGTGGCACCGGCAGGGCACCACGGTCGAGACGCTGCTCAGGCGCTACCCCCAGCTCGGCCCCGCGCGCGTGCTCGACGCGCTCGCGTTCGCGTTCGACAACCTCGAGCTCATCGGCGAGGACCTCGCACGCGAGCGCGATCTGCTCGCGCGCAGCGGCGGCGCCGAGGGGCACGAGCCCGCGCCGCTGTCGCCCAAGGAGCGCGCCGCCGACGCACTCGTGCGCCAGGGCAAGCTCCCCTGGGGCAGCTCGGGCTGAGGGCGCGCTCAGGTCGCGCGCGAGCGTCGCCGCGCCGCCGCGCGCTCGCGCTTGCGCCGCCCCGCCTCGACGTCGGAGCTCGACGGGTTGGCCTGCACGAACGGCAGCCGGGTCGAGACGCGGTGGTGCGCGTCGGCCTCGCGCACCCGCTCGCGCGCGATCTCCATGAAGCGCGCCTGGCTGCGCAGCAGCGGCTCGCCCGGCGCGGGCACGACGCGCGAGTAGGTGCCGGCCGGGCCGAGCTGCCAGCTCTTGACGTTGTCGGCGCGGTGCGTGCCGAGGATCTCGTGGATGAGCCGCTCGCGCAGCGCCGGGTCGGTGATGGGCACCATGACCTCGACGCGCCGGTGGAAGTTGCGCGGCATCCAGTCGGCGCTCGAGACGAAGACCTCGTCCTGCCCGCCGTTGCGAAACCAGGTGATGCGCGAGTGCTCGAGGTAGCGGTCGACGACCGCGCGCACCTGGATGTGCTCGCTGACGCCGGGCAGCCCGGGGCGCAGGCAGCAGACGCCGCGCACCAGCAGCGTGATGGGCACGCCCGCGCGATCGGCCGCGTACAGCGCGCGGATGACGTCGCGATCGACGATGGCGTTGAGCTTCGCGACGATGCCCGACGGGCGCCCCGCGCGCGCGTGCTCGGCCTCGCGCGCGATGAGCCCGAGCACCGCCTCGTGCAGCCCGAGCGGCGCGACGATGAGCGATTTCCACGCGGGCGGCGCGCTGTAGCCCGTCAGCAGGTTGAACAGCGCGGTCGCGTCCTCGCCGATCTCGGGGCGGGCGGTGAGCAGGGAGAGATCGGTGTAGAGCCTCGCGGTCTGGCCGTTGTAGTTGCCGGTGCCGAGGTGCACGTAGCGCCGCAGCTTGTCCTTCTCGCGCCGCACGATGAGCGCCGCCTTCGCGTGCGTCTTGAGGCCGAGCAGGCCGTAGACGACGTGCACGCCCGCCTGCTCGAGCATGCGCGAGAACGCGATGTTGCTCTCCTCGTCGAAGCGCGCCTTCAGCTCGACGATGGCCGTGACCTGCTTGCCGTTCTCGGCGGCGCGCACGAGCGCCTTGATGATGGGGGAGTCGGCGTTGGTCCGGTACAGCGTCTGCTTGATCGCGAGCACGTTCGGGTCGTCGGCGGCGCGCGAGATGAACTCGACGACGGCGTCGAACGACTCGTACGGGTGGTAGAGCAGCACGTCGCGATCGCGCAGCACCGCGAAGATGTCGTCGGCGTCGCGCAGCGGCGGCACGTTCTGCGGGCTGAACGCCTCGTCGCGCAGCTCGCGCTTGCCCGCGTCGGCGACCGCGCGCGCGATGTCCGAGATCTGCAGCGGGCCGCCCACGGTGTAGACGTCCTCGCCGGCCTCGAGCTTGAGCGCGCGGCAGAGGCGCAAGACCGAGCGGTGGTGCGCCTCGCCGCTGATCTCGAGGCGCACTGCGTTGCCGCGCTCGCGCCGACGCAGCTCCTGCTGGATGGTCTGGAGCAGGTCCTCGGCCTCCTCCTCATCGATCTCGAGGTCCCAGTTGCGCGTGACGCGGAACACGTAGGTGCCGCGCAGCTTCATCATCGGGAAGATGTGGCCGACGTGGCGCGCGATGATGTCCTCGAGCAGCACGAACGCGAGCCGCGCGCCCGCCATGCGCACGGGCCAGACGCGCGGCAGCATCGACGGCACCTGCACGACGCCGAAGCCCGAGTTGGACACGTCGTTGTCGCGCGCGAACATGACGCCGAGGTTGAGGCTCTTGTTGCGCAGGTGCGGGAAGGGGTGCCCCGGGTCGATCGCGATCGGCGTCAGCACCGGGAAGATGTCGCTGACGAAGGTCGCGTCGAGCGCCGTCTGGTCCTCGGGCGCGAGGTCGGCGGGCTTGACGAGGCGCACGCCGACGGCGGCGAGCGCGGGCACGAGCTGCTCGCTCCAGCAGCGCGTGTGGGCGTCGACGAGCGCGTGCGCGCGCGCGCTGACGGCCGCGAGCTGATCCTTGGTCGCCATGCCGTCGAGCGGCACCTCGTCGACGTCGCCCGAGATCTGCTGCTTGAGGCCCGCGACGCGGACCATGAAGAACTCGTCGAGGTTGGTCGCGACGATGGCGAGGAACTTGATGCGCTCGAAGAGCGGCACGCCCGGGTCCTCGGCCTCCGCGAGCACGCGCGCGTTGAACTCGAGCCACGACAGCTCGCGGTTGACGTAGAGCTGCGGCGAGTCGAACGAGACGACCGGGCTGACGCCGCCGGAGGAGGGCCCCACCACCGGGGGCAGCGGCGAGGAGGTCGGGGCGGGCGCACCCTCGTGGGCAGGCAGACGGGGGAGCACGGCGCGCATGGTACTCCCTGTGCCGGGGCGGTCGAGCAACGCGTTGGAAACACCCGCGCGCGGCCCCGAGGTGGCCGCTCCGCGCCGGGCTGGTATTCTCCGTGTGGGGTCGGTGCCGTCAGGTGCCATGCCCCGAGGGAGGCAGGGCCATGGTGGACGCACGCGGCAGCGGCATGGTGCAGCGCATCGCCACGATGCAGGACTTCGCCCTCTACCGCGATCTGGCGTGGGAGGGGTCGTTCGAGGACTACCTCACCATCGTGCGCGCGCGGCCCGAGGTCACGCGCAACGCGTTTCAGCGCGCTTACGACATGATCGTGAGCTACGGCACCGAGGAGTACATCGACAACAAGAAGAGGCTCGTCCGGTACAACTTCTTCAAGGACGAGATCGACGGCGGCAAGGACGCCGTCTTCGGCCTCGACATCCCGCTGATGCGACTGGTGCACGTGCTGCGCGCCGCCGCCGAGGGCTACGGCCCCGAGAAGCGCGTCATCCTGCTGCACGGGCCGGTCGGGTCGAGCAAATCGACGATCGCGCGATTGCTGAAGAAGGGGCTCGAGCACTACTCGCGCACCGCCGACGGCGCGCTCTACACGTTCGAGTGGCGGGGGCTCGAGGCGCTCGGCCTCGGCGCGAACGACCGCGAGCCGTGCCCCATGCACGAGGAGCCGCTGCGGCTCATTCCCGCCGAGTGGCGCGCCAAGGCGGTCGGCGAGCTCGGCCTGTCGAGCGAGCGCCACCGCGTGAACGTCGAGGGCGACCTCGACCCCGCGTGCCGCTTCCTCTTCAAGCACCTGCTCGATCACTACAAAGGAGACTGGGCCAAGGTCGTCGGGCACGTGCGCGTGCGGCGGTTCGCGCTCTCGGAGAAGGACCGCGTCGGCATCGGCACCTTCCAGCCCAAGGACGAGAAGAACCAGGACTCGACCGAGCTGACGGGCGACATCAATTACCGCAAGATCGCCGAGTACGGCTCGGACAGCGACCCGCGCGCGTTCAACTTCGACGGCGAGTTCAACATCGCCAACCGGGGGATCGTCGAGTTCGTCGAGGTGCTCAAGCTCGACGTGGCGTTCCTCTACGATCTGCTCGGCGCCTCGCAGGAGCACAAGGTCAAGCCGAAGAAGTTCGCGCAGACCGACATCGACGAGGTCATCATCGGCCACACCAACGAGGCCGAGTACAAGAAGCTGCTCTCCAACGAGTTCATGGAGGCGCTGCGCGACCGCACCATCAAGATCGACATCCCGTACATCACGAAGATCGGCGAGGAGATCCGCATCTACGAGAAGGACTTCAGCGGTCACAAGGTGCGCGGCAAGCACGTCGCCCCGCACACGCTCGAGGTGGCCGCGATGTGGGCCGTGCTCACGCGCCTCGAGGACCCGAAGAAGCACAACCTGTCACTGTTGCAGAAGCTCAAGCTCTACGACGGCAAGGTGCTGCCGGGCTACACGCAGGACACGGTGAAGGAGCTTCGCAAGGAGGCGAAGCGCGAGGGAATGGAGGGCATCAGCCCGCGCTACGTCCAGGACAAGATCTCCAATGCGCTCGTCGACGACGTCGGCGAGGGGACGATCAACCCCTTCATGGTGTTGAACGAGCTCGAGAAGGGGCTGCGCCACCACTCGCTGCTCACCCACGAGGACACGAAGAAGCGCTACGCGGAGCTCATCGGGGTCGTCAAGCGCGAGTACGAGGGGATCGTCAAGAACGAGGTCCAGCGCGCCATCAGCGCGGACGAGGACGCCATTCACAAGCTCGCGGCCAACTACATCGACAACATCAAGGCCTGCACGCTGAAGGAGCGCGTCCGCAATCGCTACACCGGGCAGGACGACGAGCCCGACGAGCGCCTGATGCGGTCCATCGAGGAGAAGA
Source organism: uncultured delta proteobacterium (assembly GCA_903893335.1). Lineage (GTDB taxonomy): Bacteria > Myxococcota_A > Polyangia > Polyangiales > Polyangiaceae > CAITLX01. Next base: position 10,189 of record CAITLX010000922.1, read on the forward strand.
TCGACATCCCCGACGCCCGCAAGGACGACTTCCGCCGCGAGATCATGAACTACATCGGCGCGCTCGCGGTCGAGGGCAAGAAGTTCGAGTGGCACACCAACGACCGGCTGCGCCGCGCGCTCGAGCTCAAGCTCTTCGAGGACCAGAAGGACTCGATCAAGCTCCAGACGCTCGTGTCGGCCGTCGTCGACAAGGAGACGCAGGAGAAGATCGACATCATCAAGACGAGGCTCATCAAGTACTTCGGCTACAATGAGGTCTCGGCCTCCGACGTGCTCAACTTCGTCGCGAGCATCTTCGCGCGCGGCGACACCAAGGAGTGACCCCGAGCCGCGACGAAGGAGTGACCCCGAGCCGGGGCGCTCTCGGCGGCTTGCGCCTCGCGGCGAAGGGTCGTAAGCCCTGCCCACCGCGATGAGCCTCAAGAAGACGATCAC
>CAITLX010000923.1 GCA_903893335.1 uncultured delta proteobacterium
CGGCGCGCTCGGCGGCGCTCAGGTCGGCCTCGGCGACCACGCGCACGACCCTGCCGTCACGCTCGACCTTGCCGCCGCGGATCGCCCGCAGCCACGGGTCGAACAGGACGCGATGCGCGCCGCCGCCTGGGTCGTGCACGGCGTCCACCACGGCCTTGGTCAGCTCCACCTCGTTGTCGTTCACGAGGCCGAGCATGTCGCCCCAGAAGCCGCGCACGGCCGTCGCGACGAGGGTGGCCGCGGCTTCGTCCTTGCCGAGCAGCACGTACTCGACGCGGACGCGACCGCTCAGGGCGGGCAGGTCGCGCGCGATGGACATCGCCGAGAGCTTCACGGCGAGCCGCTCGTTGTCCTGCGCGAACTTCGCCGGGTAACACCCTCGCAGGAACGCCGGCCTCGCGGACTCGGGCGCCGCCATCGCGCAGGGAAGCACGAAGTCGAGCGTCGTCGGGTGCGATTGGAGCGTGACGTGGTCGCCGGGCGGCGCGAGGGCGACGAGCTCCTCGAGCCCGCCCGCTGCGCCCGCCGCCACCGCCCCGAGCTGGGCGGCGTAGGCGTCGAGATCCTCGAGGCTACCGGCGTACCAGAGCCCGTCGGCGCGGAAGCCCGCCGGGCGCCCGAGCGCGCACGAGGGGGAGCCGGTGCAGCGGCCGATGATCTTGTCGAAGGTGTGCTCGTCGCGCGGCGCCCAACCCGGCACCGCGTCGGTCGCCAGCCGAACGGCGACGAGCTGCCGCACCCGCGGGCCGTCGAGCCACGCGATCTCGGCCACGCGGGCGTCGCTCATCTCCGCGGCGACCGCCTTGCCGCAGGCGAACGCGTCCTTGAGCTTGGCCGGTGCGCCGAGCGCGTCGAGGCCGAGCGAGAGCGCGGCGCGGTAATCCCGGCCCGACGCCGAGACCAGCGCCCGGGCGACGTCGAGCCCGCCGCAGACCCGCGCGGCCCAGGCCGACGCGAGCTCCGCGTCGCTCACGCGCTGCGTTCCTCTGAGGTCGGAGCGCAGTCGCCCCGCCGAGACGAGCGCGATGCGCGCGGGCAGGTGGTCGCCATCGACGACGAGGTCGGCGTGGTGCCGGTGCTCGTGTACGCGCAACGCCACCAGTGACACGACCAGCCCTGCGCCCAGCGCTGCGCCCGCCAGGATCGCCGGTCGGCGCACCCATGCCATGCCGCGCCTCGGTTTCGGCTGCTCTTCCATTCGTGGCGTACCAGGCTCCGCGTACGACCCTCCGGCGCGGACCGGTTGTGGACGGAGAGTCCACGCCCGAAACAGGTCAGCGTCAAGCCTCACTTTGAACAAGCTTTGCGCCGGGGCAGCGAGGTGTCCGAAGTCCGTCGATGTGCGCTGCGTCAGGTCGTTGACGCCCCCACCCGCGGGCGTAGCCTCTGCGGCACCGTGGGCGAGGCGACACAGGACGAGCAGGGGTTCGACGCGATCGTCGTCGGCACCGGCCCAGGCGGCGCGACGGTGGCGCGCGAGCTTGCGCGGCGGGGCGCGCGGGTGCTCGTGCTCGAGCGAGGGAGCGACGCGCCGGTGCGCGGCACCCTCGCGCAGGCGGTGCGCTGGCTCGGCATGCCGGGCGAGAGCCTGCTGCTGACCACCGGGGGCTTGCCCATCACGCGCGGCGTGACCCTGGGGGGTAGCTCGGTCTTCTACTACGCGACCGCGTACGAGCCGCCGCTCGCCGACTTCGACCGGCTCGGCATCGACCTGCGCCCGGCGCTGGCCGAGACGCGCGCGGAGCTTCCCATCGGCCCGCTCGGGGACCGCCTGATGGGGCCGATGAGCCGTCGCATCATGGGCAGCGCCCGCGCGCTCGGCCTCGATTGGAATCCGCTCGACAAGCTCATCGACCAGCAGCATTGCCGAACCGAGTGCTGGCGCTGCGGCTACGGCTGCCCCTATGGCGCCAAGTGGACGACCCGCCTCTACGTCGAGGACGCCGTCGCCCACGGCGCGGTGCTGCGGGCCGACGCGCGGGTGCGCCGGGTGCTCGTCCGCGACGGAGCCGCGTATGGCGTCGAGTACACGGCAGGGGGCGCGGTGCACCGCGCGCTCGCGCGGCAGGTCATTCTCTCGGCGGGGGGCATCGGCACGCCGGAGATTCTCCGCAAGTCGGGCGTCGAGGGGGTCGGGCAGGCGTTCTTCATCGATCCGCTGATCGCCGTGTTCGGCTTCGTCGACGACGCGAGCGGCGGGCCGGGCCCTGGTGGCACGCGGCGCGTCGCCGGGCGCGAGGTGCCGATGTCGGCGGGCGTGCGCCTCGCGAGCGAGGGCTACGTCATGACCGACATGACGCTGCCCCCGGCGCTGTTTCGAGCGATGGCGCTCGCGCGTGGGAGGCTCTGGCGGCTCGGGCAGCACGACCGGGCGCTGACCATCATGGTGAAGATCAAGGACGACCTCGGCGGCTCCATCGCGCCGAGCGGTCGCATCCGCAAGCCGCTGACGGCCGCCGACCGCGCCAAGCTCGACCACGGCTACGCGCAGGCGCGTGCGATCCTCGCGGGCGCAGGGGCGAGCGGCATCTTCCGCAGCAACGTGCTGGCAGCGCACCCCGGCGGCACCGCCAAGATCGGCGAGACGGTGGACGTCAACCTCCAGACGAGGCTCGCCAACCTCTACGTGTGCGATTGCTCGGTCATCCCCGAGGCGTGGGGCTTGCCGCCGACGTTGACCTTGATCTGCCTCGCGAAGCGGCTCGCGGGGGCTCTGGCGGCAGGCGAGAGGTAGGACGATGACGAACCCGGTCGCGAGGCCCGCGGCGGCGCTCTCCGTGCTCGACCCGGCGACGTTCGTCGGGGGGTGTCTGCAAGAGCAGTTCGCGCCGGGCAATGTGTGCTTCGGCTGCGGACCCTCCAATGCCAAGGGCCTGCGCATCCGCAGCTTCGCGCAGGGCGACGAGCTCGTCGCCCTCTGGACGCCGTCGCCTCACCACGAGGCGTTCCCCGGAGTGCTCAATGGCGGCATCATCGGCTCGCTGCTCGATTGCCACTGCAACTGGACGGCGGCCTGGACGCTGATGCGGCAGGCCGGCGCCGACCGCCCGCCGTGCACTGTGACGGCCGACTACCACATCAAGCTGCGGCGACCGACGCCGTCGGGCGGCCCGGTCGAGCTTCGCGCGCGGGCGGTGGAGGTGCAGGGGGACCGCGCCGTCATCGAGGGCACGCTCGCCTCGGGGGGGCAGGTGTGCGCCACCTGCCGCGGCACCTTCGTCGCGGTTCGCGAGGGGCACCCGGCGTTTTTCAGGTGGTGACTCGCGCCGAGGGGCGCGTGGCGTTGCGGCCTCAGGGCACCGGCGAGCCCGTGCGGTTCGTCTCGACTTGAGAATCCGCGACGCCGGGCGTACGCCTGGCGCATGTCGCCCCTCGTGCCGTTCGGCGTGGACCCTCGCGTCACCGACCCCATCGCCTCGCTGCGATGCTGATGTTGGTGGTCGGGAGTTCCGCGCGGTCGTCGCGCAGAGGAGCACGACGCCGCGCGCGCGCGCACCTCGCGACGTCGCTCGCGCTGGGCCTCGTCGCGTGTGCGACGCCCGCTGCGGCGAGCCCCCTGTTCGACACGGTCGGCGGCGTCGCGGGCCTTCACCCGCTCGTCGCGCGCGCCGCGCCCACCGGCTCGGAGGCGGCCTACTTCGACCCCTCTGCGCTCGTCGGCCTCGCGCACGGCGGCGGCTCGACGCAGGTGTCGTTCGTCGTCGTCGGCGAGTCGCTCAGCGCCGCGGCCGACCCGCGCCCCGGCGGCGTGGACGTGCCGGAGTCGGTGTACGACGCGCGCGCGGTCGGACCGGGAGGCGCCACGTCGAGGCTCGCGCAGCGCCCGCTCCCCACCTCGAGGCTCGAGCGCCCCGGCGCCGGCGCCTCGCGTCGAGCGAGGCCCTTCGTGTCGCTCGGCATCGTGAGCGAGCTCGTCGAGGATCGCGTCGCGCTCGCGCTGCACGCGCTGCTGCCGGTGAGCACGTTCCAGTCGCAGCGACCGAGCTTCGCCGACGAGCGCGAGCAGTACTTCTCCAACGCGCTGCGCCACGAGCTCTTCGGCGATCGCTTCGACTCGCCCGTCTTCGTGCTCGGCCTCGGCGTGCGCGCGACCTCGTGGCTCGAGCTCGGGGCAGGCGTCAGCACGCTCACGCGCGCGCGCGTGGCCAGCGCCGTCTACATCCCCGACTCCGCCGATCAGCAGGTCGCGCTCACCAACGCCGGCGTCGACGTCTCGACGACCTACGCGCCCCACGCCTCGGTCGCGGTGGCGCCGGCGCGCGGCGTGCGCGTCGCCGTGTCGGCGTACGCGCCCGAGAGCCAGGAGGTGGGCGGCGACACGCGCATCAAGTTCTGGTCGTACCCCTACCCGCCGGGACAGAGCGCCCTCGCGCAGACCTACGCCTTCTCGTACGGCTCGCTCCCGCTCCGGACGGCGCTCGCCGCCTCGGTCGATCTCGGGCGCATCGGCTCGCTCGGCTCGCTGCGCGCGGCGGGGCAGGCGACCTTCACGCAGTGGTCGCGCTACGTCGATCGACACGCCGAGCGGCCGGTCGATGCGTGGCACGACACGCTCGCGGTGGCCGCGGGCGTAGACCTCGAGCACGGCGACTGGCGGTTCGCCGGCGACGCGGCCTGGACGCCGAGCCCCGTGCCCGCGCAGGAGGGGCGCAGCAACTACGTCGACGACGATCGCGTCGGCGCCGCGCTGACCGTCGCGTACCGCGTACGCTGGGGAAAGCGAGAGGTCGTCCTCTCGGCGGGCGTCACGGGCCAGCGTCTGTTGCCGCGCCACGTGCGCAAGTCGCCGGGCGCCGCGGACCCGGTGGTCGACGAGTTTCCCGACTCGGTCGACGCGACCTCGGGCGCGCCGATCGCAGCCTCGCACGGCTTGCAGACGAACAACCCCGGGTACCCCGGTTTTTCGAGCGAAGGATGGATATGGAGCAGCACGGTCGGAGTTCGGACCGGTTTTTGAGGCGCGCGAGCGCGCTGGTGTTCCTCGCGTCGGTGGCGCTCGCGGGGTGCGGCGGGGGAGGCGCCGACGCAGCGGCGGGAGCGCCCGCAATGGGTGAGGACGCAGGCGCCGACGCGGCGGCGCTCGACGCTGCCGTCGCGTCCGACGCCGACGCTGGTGCCATCGACGGCGTGTGGGCCGTGCTGACGGCGGGCTCCCGCGTGGTCGAGCTTCCGGTGGTCGGGCAGTCGACGTCGGTGACGCGGACGTGGCTGCGTGTCGTCGCGGCGGCTGGCGCCGACGGCGTCGCGCTGTCGGGCGAGGTGTGCGGCACCGACCTCGACACCGGCACGACGCTCGTGCAGATCATCCTCCCCGACGCGTTCGTCTCCGCGCTCGCCTGGGCCCCGCGTGTGGCCGCGTTCGACGGCGCGACGCTCGAGGTCGGAGAGGTCATCGAGCTGCGCGGCGTGGCGCTCGCGTCGCCCGGGACCGACGCGCTGCCGACCACCGAGTCGGACCCGCGCGCCGTCGATCAGGACCAGGACGGCAACCCCGGCATGACGCTGCGCGCGAAGGGCATCGTCGACGGCGAGATGTGGGTCGTCGAGCGCGATCGCACCTCGTGGAGCGTGACGCTCGCGGGCGACCGGCTCGACGGGCGCTACACGTGGGACGCGGAGCAGAACATCCTGCACGCGGACAATCCGCTGCTCGCGACGCCGAACCCCTCGGCTCCCGACCCCGACGCGTCGCACAGCTACGTGCGCGGCACCCGCGTCGCTCCGTCGGTCGATTGCGCCGCGATCCTCTCGTCGCGCGACGCCCTCTTCGCGCGGCCCTGAGGGCGCGGTCGGGCGCGCGGGCCGCTCGCTGCACGTGGCACCCCCGCGGGCACGCTGGGGGTTGGTCAGATTGCAGAGCGTGGACGTTTGTCGCGCTTGTGCCAGCCGCTCCAGACTCTACGCGCGGCTCTCGATTGCGCGCGGAAATCGCGCCCGCGCCGGGATGTTGCGCTGAGCGTTTCGTATTAGGGTTTCGCTCGTATTCGAACCTCAGCAGCGGCGCGCTGCCGCCTTCGAGGGAGCAGCAGCCTCGGGGTTGCTGCTCCGAGCCTTCGGCCACCCAGCAGATGATCTAGAAGTGGAGACACCTTGATTCGATCCATTCCGAGGCGCCTGAGCATCGCAGTTGGCATCACCTCGCTGCTGTTGACCGTCACCGGCGCCTGCCCCGCCAGCGCCGCCGGTGTGGTGGTTCAGGCCCCGCTCCAGATCGACACCCGCCCTCCGACCATTGGGGGCGTCCCGAAGGTCAAGGTGGTCGACAACAGTCACTACTCCTGGTCCCCCACCGCCGTCCGAGCGGTCACGTTCACGGCGGTCAATCTCCCTCTCTGGGCGCACGTGAACGCGAAGACCGGGGAGCTGTACGGGGACACCAAGCAGGCGGACGTCGGCGTCTGGCCTGGCATCACCATCACCGCGACCAACTCGTTCGGCTCGGCGAGCCTTCCGCCCTTCAGCATCACGGTGTTCGAGATTCCCACCATCGGCGGGCCCCCGCCGGTCGCCGCCGTCGTCGGCAGCGACTACGAGTTCAAGCCGGTATCCACCGCAGCTACCAGCTTCTCCATCAACCCCGCGCTGCCGCCGGATGGGCTGGTGTTCTCGAAGACGACCGGCGCGCTGTCCGGGAAGCCGAGCAAGGCGCTCGTCTACCCGAACATCGTGATCACCGCGATCAACGCCGATGGCTCCGCCGCGCTCGCTCCGTTCACCTTGACGGTGGCCGACAAGCCGGTCGCCTCCGGTTCGGTCGTCGGCACGTTGACGGTGACGCCGGTGCCCGCGAAGCAGTGCCTGCACCCGGCGAAGGCGGGGGACGGCTGTCTGACCGCCACGTTCTACCTCGACAAGCCCTTCTGCCCCTCCGGCAACGGCGCCACCCGCCTCGCCCTCGACCTCTCGGGCGGTGGGGCAGCGGAGAAGACGCTCTGCAATCGGACTGCGTACGGCAAGCCGGTCGACGGGAAGAACCTCTGTGACGGCGCCGCCAGCGGCGGCCCGTGCGTCCTGAGCGCCAGCACCGACGGCAAGTGCACCTCGATCGGGGCCGCCACCGTACAGGTCGATTACCTCTGCGACGGCGTCGCCGTCGGTCAGTCCCGCTCGACCACGATCATCCTGACCTACAAGTAGGAAGCGGGCCCCGCGGCGCGCGCTCGGAGTTGGGCTGCCGACCTCGACGCACGCGCGAGGCGCGGTTCGAGTAGCGGAGGACGACGCGCCGCGGGGCTGACGGCTTTGCTGTAGGCTGCCTGCCCCATGCGCCCCGTCGTCCTGCTGCTCGCGCTCGGGCTCGCTGCCTGCGGCGCCTCGTTGCCCCCGTCCGACCGGCACGAGGTGCTCGCGACGAGCATCGCGCCGATGCGCGACATGGCCCTCGGCGGCAAGGCGGTGAGCGTGCCGGTGCGCGGCAAGGTCACGCTCATCGACTTCTGGGCGACGACCTGCGAGCCCTGCGTGCGCCTCATGCCGGCCATCGGCGCGATGGCGCGCGACCTCGGGCCGCGTGGGCTAGCCGTCGTCGGCGTGGCGCGCGACGACAACCCGGGCCTGGTGCAGCGCAAGCTCGACGAACTTGGCGTGACCTACCCCGTGGTGCTCGACGGCCAAGGGGGCCAGCTCGCCGGCGCGTTTCACGTCGGCGCGACGCTGCCGCAGACGTTCCTCGTGGACGCCGCGGGGCGCGTGCGCTTCGTCAAGGTGGGCGAGAGCGCCGACCAGGCCCGCGCGCTCCGCGAGGCTGCCGAGGCGTTGCTGGGGGAGTGAGCGGGGGCGGACGTCGGCGCTCGCCGGGACACCCGCCTACTTCGCGTTCGTCTCGCAGTCGTTCTTGCAGGTGGCCGTATCGACCTCGACGGTGCACTTGTGCTGGCAGGCGCCCAGGTCGCCGCTGCTCGCGTGGCAGTGCTCGTCGCAGAGGGTCTGCTTCTGGTAGCAGCGGTCCCAGCACGCCTGCAACCGGTCCAAGACGTCTGCTTGCGCCTTTGCCTGGGCCTTCGCCAGCGCCGCGGTGAGCGCCCAGGATTGCGCCGGAGCCTGAGCGACCTCCGGGGCGACTCGTGGCGCTGGTGCCATGGGGGGCGCAGCGGCCAGGACGGGCTCTTCGGGGCAGGTATCGAAACAACCATTGCGCTGCATCACGCATGGGAAGACGCCCTGACCGCTTCCGATGCACTGGTTGTAGATCGCCGTGCATTCGCGCACGCACGACCGCCCCTCCGGCGAGTTGGCGATCCTGCGCTGTTGGCCCATCTGACACGCAGCGAGCGCGACGCCGAGGAGTGCGAGGGTAGCGGTTCGCGCCTTCATGTCCGCGAGCGGAACAGAAAGTAGGCGTGCTGTCTACGCGCAACGAAAAGCGCATCCCCCTCAATCCCCCCTTCCGCGCGGGCCCTTGCACACCCACGCGTCGCCGACGCGCATCAGCGTGGCGTTGTGGTGGCACTCGAGCGCGACGCCGCTCACGGGCGCGACGGCCTCGCGGCAGCGATTGCCGCAACCGACCAC
>CAITLX010000924.1 GCA_903893335.1 uncultured delta proteobacterium
AGCGCGCCCCCCGGGTCGCCGCCGAGGCTCGCCCCCTCGGCCGACAGCCCCAGCGGGCGCGTCGTGGCCGCAGCGCGCCAGCGCGCGACGGGGCGCGTCGCGTCCCCCTCTGCGCGAACCGCGCCGACGCTCGCCTGCGCCTCGAGCCCGGTCGGGCCCGCCCAGGGGGCCCAGGAGGTGCGCAGCCCGCCAGCCGCGATCGCCGCGAGGCCGGCGCCCGCAGGGGCCGACCGCGACGAGAGCAGCCCGGCGTCGCCGGTGCGGTTCGCGCCGGCTGCCGCGAGGGCCGCGTGTGGCTCGACGACGTGCAGGCTCGGCGCCGAGGGAGAGCCCCACGCACGCGCGAGCGGCAGGGCGACCTCGGTCCGCAGCACCGCCGAAACATCGCGCGACGCAGCGTCGTCGCGGCGGGCGGCCTCGCCTCGCCCGTGCGCCAGCGCGCGGAGCGCAACGGGGCCGAGCCACGCCGACTGCGAGAGGCTCGTATCCGCGCGGGCGTAGGTGGTCGGGCGCACGTCGCCGTCGTCGAACGCGCGGCCGACGAGCGAGGCGTCCCACGCGCCGCTCGCGCCGAGCCCGCCGGACGCGCCGAGGCCGATGCGCGGGCCGAGCACGACGCGCTGCCCCGACAGATCGCCCCCTCGCGGCCCCGCGGCGTCGAGCCCGACGCCGACGACGACCCTGCGGCCGAGCACCGTGAGCCCGGCGTCGGCCAGATCGTCGCGGCGCGCGGCCTCCTCGAGCTCGATCGTGCCGCTGCGCGCGCGTGGCCCGCGAATGGCGTCCACGTCCCACGCGAGCGTCGTGTTCGCGTCGACGGGGTGCGAGCCGCGCGCGTCCACGGCGACCAGATCGTCGCCGCGGCGGTCCCAGCGCAGCCGCGTCGTCGAGCGCCCGGTGCGAAGCTGGGGCGTGACCTCGACGCCGCCGAGCACGTAGCCGGCCACGCGCAGGTCGAGCTCGTCGTAGCCGCCTGCGTCGCGCCACGGCAGGTGCACGCCGGCGCCGACCAGCAGCCCGTCGCGCCCGCGCCACGCGAGCACCGGCGGCAGCACGCCCGGTCGGCTCGGCGCGCGCAGCCAGACGCGCGGCAGCGCCACGATCGTCGTCCCGAACAGCTCGAGCCGCGGGTGCTCGAGCATCACGTCGCCAGGCGGCGCGATGAGCGCCCCGTCGAAGCCGAGCGACACCGGCGGCGCGTCGCAGGGGCACGCGGCGGCCGAGCCGCGACCGGTGACGGCGATGCCCCGCGGCGTGCGGTGCAGCTCGAGGTGGTCGCTGCGGAGGCGAAAGCGGTCGTAACGGACGACCACGTGATCGGCGAGCACGTCCTCGTGCAGGCGAAGATCGCCCGTGACGCTCGTCGCCTCGAGCTCGAGCGCGGGAGGAGCGTCGGCTCGTGCGGCGCAAGGGAGGCTCGCGGCTGCCGCCAGGCACGCGGCCACGACGCGCGCGGCGGTCACGCGCGCGCGATCACGGATTGGGGCCGGCGCCGTGTCCGTGCGACGAACCGCCCTTGCCGTGGCCCTTCGGCGCGGTCTCGGTCGTCTCGTCCGGCATCGCGCCGGCGTCGGCGTCGCGGGGCTGGGCCACGGGCTCGGAGTCCCCCTCCTTGGCGAATTTGCCCTCGGGGAAATCGATCTCGAGCGCCGCGCGCCCGCCTTCGAGGGCGGTCATGCGGTAGGCCGGGATCGAGTCGGCCCGCAGCTCGACGACCAGCTCGACGTCGTCGTCGACCGGCACGAGCCGCGCGCGCGAGACGGGCGTCTCGAACGCGGTGGGGATGAGCGCGTTGCGGTTGTTGCGCGCGGCGATGCGCGCGCCCTTGAGGATGTAGGTCAGCGTGCCCTGCGCGCGGCGCTCCTCGACCGGCACGCTCGCGCTGAGCTCGACGAAGACGCGCGAGCGGCCGTCGTCCAGCATGCGGAAGCCCGGGTAGGCTGCGATGGGCGAGCCCGGACGCGGCTTCTTGTGGCTGCGCTTGTGCGCCTTGGCGGCTGGGGTGGGCTTGGCCGGGCGAGGCTCGGCCACGGCAGGCGCCGCGGCGAGACCGAGAGCGACCAGGGCGAGGCACGGGAGCGTCCAGCGAGCGCGCGACATCGTGCCCGAAGTAGACCACGCCGCCTGGCGTCGCGCCAAATCCCCGGTGTACGGGGGGCTCAGTACCCGCGCCCCTCGGGCGCCCCCTTGAGCTTGCGGCACGCGAAGGGGCCGACGTCGTGCAGGGCGCCCTTCGCCGCGCGGTAGCGGGCGACGAGCGCGTCGTGGCGCGCGCGGTCGGTCTTGTCGAGCGGGTGCTCCTCGCCCGGGTCGGCGGCGACGTCGAACGACTGGAAATAGGCGTCGTCGCCGAGCGCGATGACCTTCTCGTCGCCGTGCACCAGGGCGCGGCGCCGATCGTTGTCGCTCGTGCGCGGGAGATCGAGCAGGACGTCGCGCGGCTCGGCCGGCGCGCGGCCGAGCAGCTCGGGCACGAGGCTCGTGCCGCCGATGGCGTCGGGCGCGGGCACGCCGAGCAGATCGAGCAGCGTGCGCGCCATGTCGATGTGGCTGCGCGGCGTGTCGACGTGGCGCGCGGCGACGCCGGGCAGCACGAACATCCACGGGATGTGCACGAGCGGCTGCCACAGCTCGAAGCCGTGGCGGTAGATGCCGTGCTCGCCGAACACCTCGCCGTGGTCGGCCGAGACGACGATCGCCGTGCGCGCCGCCCAGGGCTGCGCCGCGATGAAGTCGAGGAGCTTGCCCACGTAGCGGTCGGCGAAGGTCACCTCGCCGTCGTAGAGGTCGCGCGCCTTGCGCCCCCACGCCGGCACGTCGGCGTGCGGCCGGTACATGTCGTGCGGGTCGAGGAAGTGCGCCCAGAAGAAGAACTTGCCCGCCGTGCGCGCCGGATCGCCGAGCAGCTCCTCGGCGATGCTCTCCATCTGCGGGCCGGTCACGTTCTCGTCGGTGTTGGCGTTCCACCGGAGATTGGGGACGATGCGCCAGTCGTCGAAGCCCTGGTCGAAGCCCGCGCCGCCGCGCTTGAAGTAGCCGTGGCCCTGCACGCCGAGGGTGCGCACGTGCGCCTCTTGCAGCACCTCGGGGAAGAAGAGCACGCGCTTGGGGTACGTCCCGAAGAAGTAGCCGTCGCGGTCGAGCTCGCCGGGGTAGCGGCCTGCGAGCATGCCGCCGAGGCTCATCGAGGTGTACGACGACACGGCGTAGGCGCGCGTGTAGCTCACCGCGCGCTTCTCGAGCTCGGTCAGCCGCGGCGCGATGGGGCGCTCGTAGCCGGACCAGGGCATGTCGGCGCGCAGCGAGTCGATCGTGAGGAGGATGACGTTCCAGGGGGGCGCGGCGGCTGCCCCTGGGTCGAGCGCGGGCGTGGCCGACGCGACGGGGGGCGCGCTCGCGACGGGTCGAGCCGAGGGCTCGGGCGCGGCAGAGGGCTGCGGCGACGCCGAGGGGGACGGGGGAGCCTCGCGGCTGCGGCAGGCAGCGAGCGAGAGGGTGGCGACGACGAGCGTCGCGGCGAGCGCACGAGCCATGTTCGCCACGGTCTACCCTGCCCCGCCGGGCGAGTCCCGAAAGCGGCGGGCCCGACGCGCGAGGGGCCAGCTTCTCGCGTTCGCTCGCGAGTCGCGCGTACACTTGCCGTCGGGGCGGGCGCCGGAGCACCCCATGCCGCGTTTTCGCTACTACCTGACGCGTACGCCCGACCTGTCCGCCGCCCCGAAGAGCCTGCTCGAGGGGCTACCGGACGTCGTGCTGCGCGAGGCGTTCGCGCACCTGCTCGACGCCGACGCGGGGGGCGCGACGTGCGTCGCCGAGAGCCACGACTTCAGGGAGATCGAGCAGGTGCAGCAGCGCCTCGAGGCGCACGGCGCGCGCGGCTACGTCTTCGAGGAGCCCGACGCTCCCGTGTCCGAGACGCGCGTGGCGTCGTCGCCTGCCCCGGCCGACCGCCCGAGCGCGCTGGCCCCCGCCGCGGAGCGCCGAGCGGAGCTTGCCCGCAAGCTGGCGCGCACGCTGCGGCGTCGCTGACGCGGAGCGCGAGGAGCGTTTCAGACCGGCTGGCGCAGGGCGCGGACGGCGTCGCGGAGCCGGTCGAGGTCGAACGGCTTGTCGAACACCGCCGCGGCGCCGAGCCGAGCCGCCTCTTCGTGAAGCTCGGGGCTGGCGAAGGCCGAGATGAGGATGAACGGGATGGGCGCGTCGAGCCGCCGCATCGCGGCGAGGATCTCGAGCCCCGAGCGCCCGGGCATGCGCATGTCGGAGACGACGAGGTCGGGCACGTCGTGCGGTGCGGCGTGCGGCGTCATCGCGCGCCGGATGTGCTCGAGAAGCCCCACGCCCGTGTGCACCTCGGTCACGAGGTAGCCGTCTTGCTCGAGCGTCCAGGCGAGCAGACGGCACATCTCCACGTCGTCCTCGGCAACCAGGATGCGCGTCGGCATGGCGTCGGAGGGCGTAGCACGGGAGCGGCGAGGGCCGCGAGGGCCCGGGTCAGCCAGGGGCGAAGATGTCGTCGGGGGCGGCGACCGTGACGGCGCGGCGGTGCCACAGGCCAAGCTGGTCGAGGTCGGCGCAGGCGAGCACGCGCGCTCGCAGCTCGTCGGAGACGGCCAGCCCCCGTGCCTCGAAGACCGCGAGCACGTTGGTGGCCGTCTCGGCGGCGCGCACCTCCGCGCGTACCTCCGCCGTGACCTCTGCGCGCACTTTGGCTCGCACCTCGTCGCCGAAGCGCTCTTTGGCCTCGGCGTAGAACTTCTTCATCAGGTCGCTCTGGAACTCGTACTTCCTAAAATTCAGCATGAGCGTCTCCAGGCTGGCTCGCAGCGCGGCGCTGGCGAGGGCACCGATGCAGTCAAGATATGCCGACG
>CAITLX010000925.1 GCA_903893335.1 uncultured delta proteobacterium
GCGCTCTCGATGAGCACCTCGATCTTGATCTTGCCCGCCGGGATGCCGTGCTTCTCCTCGAGGGCGGTGAGCGTCGCGTCGATGGAGCGCACCTCCTCGGCGGACTCGATCTTCGGATAGACGAGGCCGTCGATGTTGCGGCCGGCGGCCGCGACGATGATCTGGATGTCCTCGTGGCCCGGATCGAGCGCGAGCCCGCGCGGGCGGAAGAACTTGAGGCGACGCCCCCAGTCGAGGTCGTTCATGGCCTTGACGACGTTGGCGCGACCCTCGGCGAGCAGGGCCTCCTTGCCGCGCGGGATCGAGTCCTCGAGATCGAGCATGACGAGGTTGGCCGCGCTGCGCGTCGCGGCCGTCTCGACGTACTTCCACACCGTCGCGGGCGTCGTCAGGTGCGCCATCTGCACGAGGTACTTCGCCGGGAGCTCGAGCTCGCGCGTGTCGTACGCGCCGAGCAGGGCCTTGCTGCGCGACTGCGCGGCGGCGGAGAGGGTCGGATCGGCGGAGGGGAGGAGGATGTCGCTCATGGTGTTGGGCTCTCGTGCAGGCGCCGCGGAGGGCGCGAGGCGCGGCTCGTTGCCACGCTCGGTTGGGGAATGCAATCGAAGGGAAGATGGGGCGCGGCGGCGGGCGCGGCGCGTGCGCTAGGCGATCGTCTCTTTCCAGTTGTGGAAGCCGGCGCGCGGGGCGCCGACGAGCGCCGAGAGCGTGCCGCTGTGGCGGTTGTGCAGCATGTCCTCGTGCGACTCGGGGATGGCCGCGAAGTCGTAGAGCTTGGTCAGCGTCGTCTCGATCTTGCCGGCGTGCACCAGCTCGTTGGCGCGGTGGCACTGCTCGGCGTTGGCGAAGTGCGAGCCGATGATCTCCTTCTGGCGCATCCAGAGGTGGCGCACGTCGAAGTGCAGGCCGAAGCCCGAGGTCGCGCCGCAGATGACGATGCGCCCGAAGCGGTTGGCGAGGAACACGCTCGTCGGGAACGTCTCGGCGCCGACGTGCTCGAACACGACGTCCGGCCCGCGCTTCTCTCCGATGATCTCCCAGATCGCCTTGCCGAACTTCTTGGCGGCGTCCATGCGCGCCTTGGTCTCGTCGGGCGTCTCGTTCGGCTTCCAGGCCAGGCCCGGGAAATCCTTGCGGTTGATGACGCCGACCGCGCCGAGCTTGCGCGCCATCTCGCCCTTGAGCGCGCTCGACACGACCGCGATGGGGTTGGCGCCCATCAGCCGGCAGATCTGCAGCGCGAAGCCGCCGAGGCCGCCCGAGGCGCCCCACACGAGCACCCACTCGCCGGGCTTCACCGCCGCGCGATCGACGAGCATGCGGAACGCGGTGAAATAGACGAGCCCGTAGCTCGCCGCCACCTCCCACGTCAGCTGCTTGGGCTTGCGCAGCAGCTGCTGCGACTGCACGAGCGTGAACTGCGAGAAGCTGCCGTAGGGCGTCTCGTAGCCCCAGATGCGCTGGTTCTCGCACGCCATGGGGTCGAAGCCGTTGCACGCGCTGCACTCGCCGCACGACACGTTGCAGTGCAGCACGACCTCGTCGCCCGGCTTCCAGAGCGTGACGCCGGCGCCGACCTTCCACACGATGCCCGACGCGTCGCTGCCGGCGATGTGGAACGGCTTCTTGTGGACGTCGAGCACGCTCACGGGCTTGCCGAGGCCCGCCCAGACGCCGTTGTAGTTGATGCCGGCGGCCATCACGTAGACGAGCGCCTCGCCGGGGCCCGGCTCGGGGACGTCCATCTGCTCGAGCTGGAACGACTTGGTGGGCTCGCCATGGCGTTCCTTGCGGATGACCCACGAGTTCATGCGGCGCGGCGTGATGCCGGGCGTCGGCTGCTCGCCGAGCGGCACGAGGTCGGCGGGGTCGAACGAGGTCGAGGTCTCGGGGGCCTGGGACACGGGGACTCCTCCTTGGGGCGCTTCGCGCTTGGACACGGGGCGACCCGGCGGTACCCCCCGCGGGTCACGCCGCCCGCGCGCGGCGCGGAAGCATGACCGGAGAAATCGCCGGGCTCAAGCCCGAAATTGCGCGGCGCGTCATGCGCCGCGGCCATCGTAGGTCAGCCGAGGCCGAGCACCTTCTCGGGCAGCACGCGCACGACCATGCGGACGTCGCCCGGCTGGTTCCAGGGGTACTCCTTGCCGATGTACTTCTGTGCGAGCCGATCGATGCTCTCCTGGCCCCCCTCGGCGGTGATCGCGACGACGCGGCCGCGGATCTCGACGTAGCGGTAGGGGTTGGCCGGATCCATCACGGAGAGCGAGACGCGCGGCTCGCGCTCGAGGTTGCGCACCTTCGCGCGCTTCTTCTCCGTGTTGAACACGACGTGCGTGCCGTCGAACTCGACCCACACCGGCGTGACCTGGGGCGAGCCGTCGGCTCCGACGGTCGCGACGTGAGCGAAGCACTTCTCGGCGAGCAGTTGCTTCTGGGCTTCGTTGAGCTCGGCGGACATGGCGTGTCTCCCTCTGGAGGTGGTTGGGGCGCGAAGTCTAGCGCGGCTGCGAGGGCCCCGGCACCCCGATCGCGCGACGCGGCGCCGCGCGGGTCGGAAGCCTAGGCGCAAATCACGCGCGTGCCCACCGCGAACCTTGCGCGATGTGGGGCTCGCGCTCGTGGCGGCCGGAAAGATGCGTAAGTGCTGGAAGAGGCTAGGTAAAGTGCTCGTTTGCGGGGCTGGCGGCAGGTGCGGCACCAAGTTTGCTCCTGTCTCCCGCGTCCGCCACCAGGAGCCCTCGCCGCACGCGGGGGGGCGCTCCTCGTCCCGGCGGGGCCAAAGACCCGAGCGAGGTAGCACGTGAGCGCAACCGACCCGATGCCGAGCAGTGCCCTCTCCCCCGACGCGGCGCACGGTCTCTCGCCCGACCAGGGTGGGCTGCCGGTCCCCGTGCTCGTGCTCTGGGCCACGCTGTTCGCGCTGACCTTCTTCTACCTCGGCCAGTGCTACTGGCCCGCCGCGGCGCTCCACTCCTGAGCGCCCACCCGCGCGGGTGAATCGAAGGCGCTCGATCGCGCCCGAGCCGAGGGCGCGGAGTCGCGCCTGAGCCGACGCCGCGCGTGCGCGACCGAGCGCGCGTCTCGGTGGTGCCGACGCGCGCTCGTTGGGGCATGATCGCGCCGATGCTCGTCACCGCCGCCTTGCTCGGCCTCGCCGCCGCGCCGCACTGCTTCGGCATGTGCGGGCCGCTCGCGGCGTCGTCGTGCGGTCGGTCGCGGGCCGGAACGCCCGTCTACCTGGCC
>CAITLX010000926.1 GCA_903893335.1 uncultured delta proteobacterium
GCTACCTGCGCGACCGCGCGGCGCGCTGACACCCCCCTTGCGGACGCGGAGCGGCGCCGCTACTGCCGCGGCCATGCCCGGCCCCGCTACGCTCCCCGGCGACCCCCCGATGACGCCCGCGCTGCTGCGCGCGCACAAGGTGAACGACGACGAGTACGCGCGCCTCGAGGCGTCGCTCGGTCGGCCGCCGAGCTACACCGAGCTCGGCGTCTTCAGCGTGATGTGGAGCGAGCACTGCTCGTACAAGTCGTCGCGCGTGCACCTCGGGCGCCTCCCGACCGCGGGGCCGCGCGTCATCCAGGGGCCCGGCGAGAACGCCGGCGTCGTCGACATCGGCGACGGCTTCGCCGCCATCTTCAAGATGGAGTCGCACAACCACCCCTCGTACATCGAGCCGTACCAGGGCGCGGCCACGGGCGTCGGCGGCATCCTGCGCGACGTGTTCACGATGGGCGCGCGCCCGGTCGCCTCGATGGACTCGCTGCGCTTCGGGCGCCCCGATCACCCGCGCACCGCGGCGCTGCTGCGCGGCGTCGTCGCCGGCGTCGGCGGCTACGGCAACTGCGTGGGCGTGCCCACCGTCGGCGGCGAGCTGCAGTTCGACGCCAGCTACGACGGCAACATCCTGGTCAACGCCTTCACCTGCGGCGTCGCGCGCACCGACCGCATCTTCTACGGGCGCGCCAGCGGCATCGGCAACCCCATCCTCTACGTCGGCGCCAAGACGGGCCGCGACGGCATCCACGGCGCGACGATGGCGAGCGACGAGTTCTCGGCCGGCGGGCCCTCGCAGCGCCCCACGGTGCAGGTCGGCGACCCGTTCATGGAGAAGCTGCTCATCGAGGCGTGCCTCGAGATCTTCTCCGAGGACCTGCTCGCGGGCGTGCAGGACATGGGCGCGGCGGGGCTCACCTCGTCGTCCGTCGAGATGGCGTCTCGCTCCGGCAGCGGCCTCGAGCTCGACCTCGACGCGATCCCCCGGCGCGCCGCGCGCCTGACGCCCTACGAGATGCTCCTCAGCGAGTCGCAGGAGCGCATGCTGCTCGTCTGCCACCAGGGCAAGGAGGACCGCGTCCGGGCCATCTGCGACAAGTGGGACCTCGACGCCGCGGTGGTGGGGCGGGTCACCGACAGCGGCCGCTGGGTCGTCATCGCGACGCCGGGCTACGACCCGCTCGACGACGCGCAGACGCCGCCGCGCCGCGAGGACAAGGTCGTCGTGTGCGATCTGCCGGTCGACGTGCTCACCGATGCTGCGCCCAAGTACGACCGCCCGCGCGGCCCGGACGCCTCGCTCGCCGCGCGCCACGCGTTCGACCCGCGCACGATCCCCGTGCCCGGCAGCTGGAGCGAGGAGCTCGTGCGCATGGTGGGCACGCCCAACCTGGGCAGCAAGCGCTGGGTCTACCGCCAGTACGACTCGATCGTCCGCGGCGGCACCATCGCGCGACCGGGCGCGGACGCCGGCATCGTGCGCGTGCCGTGCGAGAAGGACGGCCACACCGTCGAGAAGATCCTGGCCTTCGCCGCCGACTGCAACGGGCGCATGGTCGAGCTCGACCCGTGGGGCGGCGCCGCGAAGGCCGTCGCCGAGGCGTGCCGCAACCTCGTCATCTCGGGCGCGGAGCCCATCGGCCTGACCGACTGCCTCAACTTCGGCTCGCCCGAGCGCCCCGAGATCATGGAGCAGTTCTCCCAGGCGATCGACGGCCTCGCCGCTGCCTGTCGCGCGCTCGACGTGCCGATCGTGAGCGGCAACGTGAGCTTCTACAACGAGACCGACGGGCGCGCGATCCTGCCGACGCCGACCATCGGAGCGGTCGGGCTCGTCGCCGACGCGGCCGACGTCGTCTCGTCGTTCTTCCGCGGCGCGGGCGACGCGGTGCTGCTTCTCGGCGACGCGCGCAGCGGCGCGCTGTCGCTCGGCGGCTCCGAGTACGTCATGCAGAAGACGGGCAAGGCGCAGGGCGCTCCCCCGAAGCTCGATCTCGACAAGGAGCGCGCGCTGCAAGGGCTCGCGCTCGAGCTGGCGCGCGCGCACGTCGTGCGATCGATGCACGACGCGTCCGACGGCGGCCTCGCCGCCGCGCTCGTCGAGTGCGCGGTCGGCGCCGACCGCCCCGAGCTCGTCTTCGGCTGCGACGTCGCGCTCGACGCCGACGCGAGCGACGCCGCGTCCGAGCTGTTCGCCGAGGATCCGAGTCGCATCGTCGCGTCGTGCGAGCGCGCGCTCGTCGAGCGGGTGAAGGCGATGGCCGCCGCGCGCGGGGTGCCGTGCGCGGAGCTGGGCGTGACCGGCGGCGGCCGCGTGGTCATCCGGGCGCGCGGGGGCGTCGAGCTCGTGGACGTCGCGACCGAGCGCCTGCGCGCCTCGCGCGAGAGCGCGCTCGAGTCGATCGTCGGCGCCTGACGCCGGCGTCGGCAACGCGCGCGAGGGCGCGCTCGAGCCCGCCCTCGGAGCCCGAGCGCCGCGCGAAGGTCAGCGCGCGCGCTTGCGCCCGCGGCCGCGCGTGGGGCCGACGATGGTGCGCGGGTCGCGCACCGTGGGCTCGCTCGTCACGAGCGCCTGGCGCACGGTGTCGAGGGCGTCGCCTCCGGTGCGGGCGCCGCGGGCGTGGTGCAGCCCCTCGGCGAGCGCCTGGCGCAGCTCGGGGACCTTGGTGAGGGCGTGCGGCGCGAGACGCTCGGCGGCGAGAGCGCCGAAGCGCCCGAGCACCGCCGACGACGCGCGCGCGAGCGCCGAGACGAGCGTGCGCCAGCCCTGCGAGCGCTCGTGCGAGCGAGGCGCCGAGGAGGCGAGGTGGAACGCCTCGTCGAGGCGATCGAGCACGGCGTCGGGGGTCGTGAGCCGGTCGAGCAGCGACTGCGCCGTGAGCGCGTCGAGCGCGACGGAGGCGTGGAGGTAGCCGTCCGTCCAGCTCGCGAGCTCGGCGGCCAGCGCGTCGGGGTCGATCCCGCCGATGGTCTTGAGCGAGAGCTCGACGGCCTCGCGCACGAGCCAGCGGCGGTCCTCGGCCATCGCGTGCAGGGTGGCGAGCGCGCCGCGTCGATCGCGGCCGGCGCGGTACCTCGCGGCCTGCGCGAGCGCGCCGCACAAGGGGAGGAACTCGGCGGTGGTGCCCGCCGGAGCCCACGTCGAGTCGACCTGCGCGAGGGCGCGCACCAGGCGATCGGAGCGTGGCCCCATCGCGGCGAGGTGCGCCGCGACGGCCTGCGCGAACGCGAGGTTGGGGCGTGGCCCGGGAAGGCCCGAGTGCCGGCCGAGCGGCCCGACGAGCGCCCGCACGTCGCCGTCGAGCGCGGCCTCGAGCGCCTGTACGACGAGCGGATCGCGCACCGAGTCGAAGGCGCGCGTCGCGGGGGTGGGAGTGGGGGGTCGGTTCATGCTGCGCTCGCTCCGGAGGCCGCGAAGTGCTGCTCGAGCGCATCGAGCAGCCCCGCGAGGGTGTAGGTGGCCGCCGTGACGTCCACGCGCACGCCGCGCGCGCGCGCCGTGTCCGAGGTGATCGGGCCGATGCTCGCGACGGTCGTCTGCCCGAGCAGCGCGGCGGCGTCCGGCCCGAGCGCGTCGCAGAGGTGGGTGACCGTCGAGCTCGCGGTGAAGAGCACGGCGTCGATGGCGCCGGCGCGCAGGTCGGCGGCCAGCTGCGCCACGCGCTCGGCGGGGGCGGCGCGCGTCTCGTACGCGGCGACCACGTCGACCTCGACC
>CAITLX010000927.1 GCA_903893335.1 uncultured delta proteobacterium
GACCCGCTGCGCGAGCTCTCCGGGCTCGCCACCGCCGCGCTGTGGGACCTGGGCGAGCGCGAGGCGGCGAGCAAGGCCGCCGTGGCGCTCGCGGCCTCGCGCAGCCTCAACGCGGCGGCCTGGGGGGCGCTCGTGCTCGCCGCGGCCGAGGGGCACCTCTCGGGCCCCGTCGTGACCGAGGCCACGTGCCGCCGGCTGGAGCGGGGCTTCCTCGAGTGATTGCTGGGCCGAGCTTCCTCGAGTGAGTACGTGCCAGGGCTTCCGCGAGTGAGGGCGCGCGCCCGGGCGGCCGCGGTCGGTCTGCTCGCGCTCTCGTGGTCCGAGGCGCGCGCGGGCGCGCCCCCGGGCTCGCTGCGCGCGCTCGCGCTCGACGGCTCCGGCGGCGCCGTCGATCCCGCCACGTCGTTCGCGTCGATCGAGCGCACGCCCCCGGCCGACGTCGAGGCGTTCGCGGCCGACCCCGACGCGCTGCGCTTCGTCGTCGTCGGCGAGCGGGGCTCGCTGCCGAGCGTCGTGTCCGTCGTCACGACGCGCGCCGACGGCGGCCCGCTCGACGCGCTCGCGGCTCTCCCCGTGCTGCCCACGCCTTGCCCCGCCGGCACCGCGCCCGCCGACGCGTGCGTCTCGACGGCGCCGGTGCGCGCGGTCGCCGACGACGTCGATCGCGATCACCCGCTGGCGCGCGAGCGCTCGGTGCGCGCCGAGGTCGGCGGCGCGCTGGCGCTCGCCGCCTTCGGCCGCGAGCTGCTCAGCTTCGCGGTCGGTGGCCCGCGCACGTCGCCGGCGGGGCCCATCGGGCGGCTGCGCGGGCGGCTGCGCGTGCACGTCGTGCGCGACTACGCGAAGGGGCCGCCGCCGTTCGGCGCCGACGACGCCGCGGCGCTCGCGCTCGCCGAGTCGCAGGTCGCGTGGACGAACGCGGTGTGGGGGCAGTGCGGCGTGCGCTTCGTCGTCGAGCCCGCGGTGCGGCTGGTCGACCCTCCGCCGCCGCACCTGCTCGCGCTCGGCTGCGATCTCGGCCTGCCCGCGAGCGGCGGCGAGGTGCGCGTGGTGGTCGAGGGCAAGCCGGTGCGCGCGGTGCTGCGCGCGGGGCAGTCTCCGCGGGTCGCTGCGCGCGTCGTCGCGCGGGCGATCGAGGCCGCGGGCTTCGTCGCGCGCGTGTCGGAGAACGCCCGGATCGACCCGGGGGCGCTCGGCTCCGCCGACGTGCTCGTGCGCAGGCGCGACGGCGCGCTCGCCACGATCGAGCCCCCCGACGGGGGGCGCGTGTCCACCGACGCCACGCTCTCGGCCTGCATCGGGGGGGTCGATCTGCGCGACGGCCTCGACCACTTCACCGACGCGGACGCTGCGGCCGGCACGGTCGAGGAGCGCACGCTCATCAAGGCCTTCGACGACGGCGACCCGCGCACGCTCGACGTGGTGCTCATGGCCGCCTTCGCGGGGGGCGGCCGCATCGGCGAGTCGTTCATCGTCGCCGACCGATCGAGCATCCGCAACGTCGTGCTCAGCGACCGAGGCGGCGTGCGCGCGGACCGCGCGTCGTTCGCGCTCGCGCACGAGCTCGGCCACATCCTGCTCGACATGCCGGGCCACCCGGACGACTTCGGCGTCGACACGCCGACGCGGCTGATGGACGCCGACGCCGCCGACCCGAGCGCGTTCGGTCCGCGTCGCCTGACGCTCGACGAGTGCGCGCGCATGGTGCACGAGGCCGGCCCCGAGGCGACCGTGCCGCTGCTCGTGCCCTGGCCGCTCGCGCCCGCGCGCGCCGGCGTCAGTGCACGTTGATCTCCTCGAGCTTCGTGCCGCCCGCGTAGCCGTAGCTGACGAACGAGTCGAAGCCGAACACGAGCACCCCCACGTCGCGATCGCTCGCGAGCCGATGCACGCCGTCGTTCTGCGCGCCGGGCGTCAGGTTGTCGGGCGCGGTCTTCGCGGGGTCGATGACGGGGAAGCTGAGCTGGCAGCGGTAGACGACGAACGGCGGCGTCGCGCTCCCGCGCTCGGCGGCGGTGAGCCCGTCGGCCGGCGCTACCTCGCAGCGCGTCGCGTCGAGCGGCGCGAGGTCGAGCAGCACGTGCGCGTCGGGGGGCGCGACGACGAGCACGAAGTCGAACGCGTACTTGTCGGGCGTGAGAAAGACGTAGCTCGACCGGTACTGCTGCGTGGGGGGCACGATGACGAGGCTCGGGTCGCCGCCGGGCAAGCCGCGCCGGATGCCGGCGGCCTCCTGGCTCGCCTGCACGTCGCCGACGATGACGGCCGCGCTCGCCTGCAGCGTCGCGTCGCGCAGCGTGCGCAGCTCGCGGTACGCGCCGAGCGCGGTCAGGTCGAACGCGTCGTCGGGGGCGGGCAGGGTGGTCGTCACGTGCGTCGTGCCATCGCGCACGGCCACCACGCGGAAGTACTCGGGTTCGTCCACGACGCTGACCGCCGCGCCCGCGGCGACGACCGCGCGCGTGCGGCTCGGGGTGTGCGCGAGCACGAACGACGTGCCGGCCGTGCGCACCGGGTCGAGCTGCTCCTCGAGGTGATCGGCGCAGCAGAAGCGGTCGGAGAGCTTGGTGAACCAGGGGGCGTCGCTCGCCTCGCTGCCCGAGAAGACGACGAGCGGCTGGTCGGCGACGATGGTCGAGCCGGTGAAATCGGCGCGAAAGCCCCCTGTCTCGAGGTTGAGCACGTCGAACGCGCCGAGCGTGACGTCGATGACGCCGCCGGCGGGCGTGTCGGCGACGGGGCCGCCGGGGATGACGCGCGCCGCGGAGGTGACGCGCACGTGCGTGGCCTCGCGCGTGCCGACCAGCGTGAGGAACGCGCGGAGATCGATCGGGTTCGCCGGGTTGAAGTTGGTGTCGGGGTCGTCGCTCGACGCGATCGTCTGCGGCCAGCCGACCGCGACGTAGGCGAGCGACGCGGCGCCGGGCGTGTAGGTCAGGGCCTCGACCGGCTTGAGCAGCGACGCGTCGTTGGAGAAGACGTTGACGTTCTCGAGCGGGTTGAACTGGTAGGCGACGACCGGGACCTTGCTGCGGAGCCGGTAGGCGTGGCGCGTGAGCGCGGTGCCCGTGCCGGTGTCGAACGTACCCTCGGCGCTGCCGTCGATCTCGCGCGGGCCGAGCTTGAGGACCGTGAGGCCGAGCGGCGCGACGGTGGCCGCCGCGACCTGCACGACGACGGGGGGGCCGCCCGGAACGCCGTCGTCCTGCTCGACGAGGATGTCGGCCGACAGATCGGGCTCGGGGTTCGACACGACGACGGCGAACTGCTGCGCCGCCGCGTTGGAGGTGTCGCTGATGCGCGCGTTGTCGAGATCGACGGCCCAGTACTCGCAACCGACGTTGCTCTTGGACTTCGCGGCGGCGGCGCAGAGGTCGGTGCAGCCTCCGGCGCGGCACGCGATGCCCTGGGCCGGCTCGCAGCGCGCGACCGGGAGCCTGCTCGCGCCGTCGTCGGCGCAGGCGACCACGGTCTGCCCGTCGCAGGTCGTGGTGCCGGGGACGCAGGTCGCGCACGCGCCGAGCGTCGGCGCGCAGACCAGGCCGCGCGCGGGGCAATCGTCGGCGAGGGTGAACGCGCTGCCGTCGGCGGCGCAGCGCTCGAGGGCGCCGGAGCAGCGCACGGCGCCGGGCGCGCACCCGGAGCCCGCGTCGGTGGCGACGGGCAGGTCGTCCCAGCGGTCGGACCTGTCGAACCGGCAGGAGGCGGCGACGCACGCCGCGAGCGCCAGGGCCGCGCGTCGTCGCATCGGTCAGGGCACGTGGGCGGTCACGACGTCGGTCGCCCACCGCGTCCAGCCGCGCGACGCAAGCTGGCGGTAGCGCAGGTTGCCGTAGTCGAAGGCCGCGACGGTGGCCGAGGTGACGCCGATGGCGACCGGGCCGGCCATGATGCTGCCGACCGACGGGTAAGCGTTGCGCACGTCGGGCAGCGTGACCTCGGTCGAGCCCGCGGGGATGGCGAGCGTCCACGACTCGAGGCCGCCGCCCGACGACACGGTGACGACGCGAAGGTCTGGGGGGGCGCCGCCGGGCGCCGCGTCGAAGGCCAGGTGCTGGCCGCCCCACGCGCCGCCGGGGCCCGGCGTCACGACCTGGGGGACCTGCACGAAGGCGTCGAGCGCGACGGGCGTGCTCGTGTCGCGCGTGGCGACCGCGCCCACCACCGACATGGGCGTCGCGAGCGACGCGCCCGAGCCTGCGCGCGCCGTCGCGACGTACCAGGCGTCGGCGAGCGCGCCGTCGAGCGGGGGCAGGCCGACGAACGTCGTGTCGCCCGGGCCCGGCAGCGCGAGCACGCGGCGCAGGCCCGGCAGCGGGGCGTAGCCGTCGTTGCCGATCTGCAAGGTGGTCGCGAGCGCGAGGCGATCGGGCCCACGCGGCGTGGCTGCGGGGGGCACGGCGTGGACGGCGAGCGCGTGGTCGAGCGGGATGCCCATCCGGAGGAACACCGAGCCGGTGCTGCCCCCGGGGACGGTGGAGACGCCGCGCGCGAGCCCCATGACGAAGGGCGTGAACGTGCGCGCCCCCGCCTTGGTGCGCTCGATGCCTGCGAGCGCGTAGAGCGCGAGGTTGCCCCCCGGAGCAGCGATCGCGAACGCGTAGCCGGCGCTGCCGGTCGCGTCGGGCGTGACGGCGAGCGCGGCGTCGGGCAGCGAGAAGGTCGCGCCTGGGTCGCCCGACGCGATCAGCACGTACGCGGCCTGTCGCTCGGTGGCGTCGAGCGGCTGTGGCACGCCGGCCCAGAGGCCGCGCTTGAACTCGTTGGTCGAGGGCCACACGAGCTCGCCCGAGACGCTCGCTGCGTCGCCGCCGGAGCCGCCGACCAGCGTCGGGTCGCCGCTGCCGCACGCGGGCGACACGATGGGGTCGAGGTACGCGGTGACGGTGTCGACCGGCACGTCGACGAAGGTCACGGCCTGGTGGCACGCGGCGGCGACGGTGACCGAGCGCCTCGGGCCGAACGCGCCCGCCAGCGTGGCCACGCCGGCTGCGTCGGTGTGCGCGGTCGCCGCCTGGTCGAGCGCGTCGCCGGCGACGACGAGCGCCCCCTCGATGGCGTCGCCCGTCCAGTTGTCGAAGGCGAGCACGCGCAGCGAGGCGGCGAGCGGCGCGCCCGAGAGCCCCCCTTTGAAGCCGTTGTCGCTGTCGGCGTAGGTGAAGGCGTCGAGCACGGTGAGCGCCGCCGCGCCGGGGGCGCTGACCGTGACGCTGCGCGCCCCCGCGGGGCCCTTGGGCGTCGTGCACGAGAGCGCCGTCGCCGACGTGACGACGACGCCCGCGCAGGCGGCGTTGCCGATGCGCACCGTCGTGCCGGCCGTCCACGCCGTGCCGTCGCCGTGCAGGCGCACGACCGTGCCGCCGGAGGTCGAGCCCGTCGCCGGGTCGGCGTAGAAGGCGTCGTAGTGGTAGCCGCCGACGAGCGTGCGCGAGGTCGAGGCGTCGTCGGCCTGCTGCACGCGCACGTCGGCGGGGCCCGCCGGGCCCGCGGGCGCGACGACTTGCACGCGCGACGGGTCGATCGCCACGACGTCGGCGGCGGCGACCTCGGTCGCGCCGAACCAGACGCGCGACTTCGACGTGAAGCCGTTGCCGTGCAGCACGCGCCGTTGCCCGCCGGGGAAGGGGCCGTGCCCGGGGTCGACGCCGAGCAGCGCGTGCGGATCGGCGACCGGCAGGTCGTACGGCGCATCGGTCGCGCCCGCATCTACGAAGGTCGGCCCCGCTGCGCCCGCGTCGTCGTCGGTCTGCAAGCCCGGGACGGTCGTGATGCTCGGCAGGCAGCCGACGACGCCCGCCAGGAGCGGAGCGAGCAGGAGCGCACGCGGTCGCACGCAGCCAGGCTACCGCATCGGTGCCGGTCGGGCACCCCTGGCGGCTCTGGATTTGCAGCGATCGGCGCCGATGCCCGCGATGCTCGCCGCCGCGGTCGACGCCCTGCACGCCCTCGCCATGGTCGCGTGGATCGGGGGCCTGCCGCTGCTCTTCTGGCATCGTTACCCGAGGTTGACGCGGGTCTACGGCGTCTACGCCATCCTGTTCATCGTCGCCTCGCAGGCCTCGCACTACGGCATCGGCGAGTGCTTCCTCACCACCGCTGCGCGGCACTTGTGGCTCGAGGCGCCCTCGCCGGGCGAGGCCGTCGGCGAGTGGTTCACGGTGCGCTTCGCGAAGGCCGTGTTTCACCTCACGCCGTCGCACCGGGCCATCGTCTTCGTGTCCGAGTCGCTCATCCTCGTGACGTCGCTCGGCGTGCTGTTCTCGCTCCACGCCGAGCGCAAGCGCGCCCGGCGAGGCTGACCGCCGAGCGTGCAGAGCCTGCGCGAGCGTGCAGGCGCTGCGCGGTCGCGCCGGGCCCCTGGCGTTGAAAGCGTGCCCCGGGCGTGACAGAGCTTGTGGACCATGTCGCTCCACCCCACCTCCCTCGGCTACGAGCGCTACATCAACCTCGAGACGTTCAAGCGCGACGGGCAGGGAGTGAAGACGCCGGTCTGGTGCGCGGCGGTCGACGGAGCCATCGGCATCTTCACCGACGGCACCTCGTTCAAGGTCAAGCGCATCCGTCGCGAGGGGCGCTGCCGCGTCGCCGCGTGCGACGTGCGCGGCAAGGTGTCGGGCGCCTGGCACGACGGCACGGCGCGGGTGGTCGACGACGACCCCGCGCTCGAGGCGCGCGTCTACGCCGCGCTGCTCGAGAAGTACGGCTGGCAGATGGCGATCGGCAACTTCACCTCGCGCCTGTTCGGGCGCATCGGCCGCCGCAAGATCCTGATGGTCGAGCTCAAGCTGTAGCTTCTGCGCGCCACTGTGCGTGCCTCACCCCGTGCCGAGCGCGTCGAGCACGCGCAGCGCCATCGCGCGGCGCCCCTCGGGCATGGAGCTGGCCTCCGCCGGGCCGACGCACGCGGGGCAGCCCCCCTCGCACGCGCAGCCGGCGATGACCGTGCGCGCGCGCGCCAGGAGCTCGTCGGCGCGCTCCCAGATGCGCTCGGCGAGGCCGACGCCGCCGGGGAAGTTGTCGAACACGAACAGCGTCGGGTCGAAGCCTGCCTGCGGGCCGCGGCCGGGCTCCTTCTGCGCGAAGCCGTCGGCCTCGGGGCTCTTGTCGCCGAGCGTCTGGCCGAGGTCGCGCGGGTCGCACATGAGCGCGAGGGCGGCGACCGTCTCGAGCGCGCGCCCGATGCCGCGCAGCGCGTCGATGGCCTGCGGGCGGCCCAGCTCGAGGCACACCGCGTCGGGCGCGGTGAGCCAGAACGAGGTGGTGTGCATCTGCAGGTCGGGCAGGTGCACCTCGCCGTAGCCGGCGTTCTCGTGGGTGTGGAACTTGATCTTCTTGTAGCCCACGACCTTCTCGACGACGGAGACCTCGCCCCACGAGCCGAGCGCGCGGCCGAGCGGGCGCGCGGTGCGCTCCTCGAGCACGCTGACCTGGCGGTTGGTCATCGCCTCGGTGAAGTAGTCGGGCAGGACCTTCGTCACGTAGGCCTTGTGGTTCTCGTAGTCGAGCTGCTCGACCTGGTACTGCTCGCCGTCGTGCTGGTAGATCGCCTGCTCGTGCAGCATCGTGTGCGTCGCGCGGAAATCGAGCTCGGCGAGCGCGCGGCCCATCGCGCGGTCGATGATGACGAAGTTGTCCCAGCCGATGCTGCGCAGCGACACGTGGTGCGCGGGGTACGCGTCGGCCGCCCAGTGGAAGCGCCCCGCGGCCTCGTGCACGACGCCCTTGCCGGCGAGCCAGCGCAGCGCGTCGCGCGTCGCGTCGGGGCCGAGCGTCGCGTAGCCCTCGGGCTCGACGTCGTTGGCCGGCGTCGCGTCCGGGCAGAGAAACGGCAGCTCGAACGCCGCGCATTTCAGGTGCTGCACGGCGATCTCGACGTTCTCGGGGTCGATGCGGGCCTCCTCGATGGGGCCGCCGAGCACGTAGGCGGGCGCGCGCGCCACGTACTGATCGACCGGCGCGCTCGACGCGACCATCACCGCGATGCTCGTCGAGCCGCGCCGCCCCGCGCGCCCGAAGCGCTGCCAGGTGGCCGCGACCGAGCCCGGGTAGCCGGCGCACACGACCGCGTCGAGCC
>CAITLX010000928.1 GCA_903893335.1 uncultured delta proteobacterium
CAGCAGCAGCAGGCCGGCACCGCCCGCGGGCCACGCGCCGCTGCCCGCGCGCGATCCGACACGGCACGCGCACGCGCCGCCGGCCCCGCTGTCCGAGGCCGCGAGCGCCTGACCCGCTTCATCGCCTGGCGCGGCTTCGTCGTTCGAACCGTCGCGCACGGCGTCCGCGGACGCATCGCTCGCCGCCTCGTCGGTCGCGCCATCCACCGTCGCGTCGCTGGCGCCGCCCGCGTCCGCGCTCGCGTCGGCGGCGTCGCTCGACGTGTCCGCGCCATCCACCGTCGCGCCATCGACTGCCGCATCGCCCGCGCCGCCGTCGAGACCGCCGTCCTCCGCTGCCGCGCACGCGCCTGCGTCGCACGCGTACCCGATCGCGCAGTCAGCGCCCGACGCACACGTCGCGTTGCACGCGTCCGTGCCGCACGCGTAGGCGCCGCAGCTCGTCGGCGCGCCCGCCTGGCACGCGCCCGCGCCGTCGCAGGTCGACGCCGCGGTCGCCGTCCCGCCCGCGCAGCTCCCCGCCGCGCACGTCGTCTCCGCCCCCGGCAGCGCGCACGCGGTCGGCGTCGTGCCGTCGCAGCTGCCCTGGCAGGCGCCGGTGCCGGCGCACGCGTCACGGCCCGCGCGCGGCATGCCCGTCACGAGCACGCAGAGGCCCTCGCTGCCGCTCTCCCCGCACGCCTGGCACTGGCCTCCGCAGGCCGCCTGGCAGCACACTTGATCGACGCAGAACCCGCTCACGCACTGCGCGTCTGCGGCGCACGCCGTCCCCTGCGCCAGCTTCGCCGTGCAGACGCCCGCCGCGCACCAGCGGCCGCTCGCGCAGTCCTGGTCGGCCTGACAATCGCCCGCGCACGCCGTCGCTCCGCACAGGTACGGCGCACAGGCCACCGTCTGCGCCGACGGGCAGCGCCCCTGCCCGTCGCACGACGCCGCGAGCGTCGCCACGCCCCCCACGGCGTCGCAGCTCGCCGCGACGCAGCTCGTCGTCGGGTAGACGCAGCCGTCGCGCTTGGTCCCGTCGCACGAGCCGCCGCACGCGTTGCCCGCCCCGCTGCACTCGGTACGACCGCTCCGCGGCGCGCCTGCGACCGGCGTACACGTCCCCTCGTGCGCGGCGACGTCGCACGCCTCGCACTGGCCCGTGCACGTCGTGTCGCAGCAACGCCCATCCACGCACGGCCCGCTGGCGCAACCGGCGTTCGCGGTGCACGTCCCGCCCTGCGCCTGCTTCGGCTTGCACGCGCCCTGGTCGCAGTACGACCCCTGCGCGCAGTCGCCCGCGCCCGCGCACGTCGTGCCGCAGGCGCCGCTCACGCACGCGTAGCTGCCGCAGTCGATCGCCGTCGCCGCGGGGCACGCGCCATTCGTCCCGTCGCACGCCGCGGCGGGCTGCGCCTGGCCGCTCACGCACGCGGCGGACCGGCACGTGGTGCCCGCCCCCTTCGGCGCGTACACGCAGCCCGCCGCCGGGTCGCACGTAGCCGCCTGCTGGCACGCGTCCGGCGCCGCACACGAGAGGGGCGCACCGCCCATGCAGACACCCGCCTGGCACTTGTCCGTCTGCGTGCACACGCTGCCGTCGTCGCACGTGGTGCCGTTCGTCGCCGCGGGGTTCGAGCACTGCCCCGTGCTCGGGTCGCACGTGCCTGCCGCGTGGCACTGGTCCAGCGCGGCGCAAGTCACGCCGGCGCACGAATAGAGGCCCGCGCACACGCCGGCGGCGCACACGTCGCCCGTCGTGCTCGCGTTGCCGTCGTTGCACGCCGTGCCGTCGCTCGCGGCCGGGTTCGAGCACACGCCCGTCGCCTGGTCGCACGAGCCCGCGACATGACACGCGTCGCTCGCCGCGCACACCACCGGGCTCGCGCCCTTGCAGGCCCCGGACTGGCAGGTGTCGGTCGTCGTGCACCCATTGCCGTCGTTGCACGCCGTGCCGTTGGCCTTCGGCGGGTTCGAGCACTGGCCCGAGGTCCTGCTGCACGCGCCGGCCGAGTGGCACTGATCGATCGCAGTGCAAACCTTCGGTGCGCCCGCCGTGCATGCGCCGGACACGCACGTGTCGCTGATCGTGCAGTTGTTGCCGTCGCTGCACGCCGTGCCGTCGGCGGCGGGCGCGTCGGCCGGGCACACCTTCGACGCTCCGTCGCACTTCTCGGCGGCGTCGCAGGCGCCGGCCGACCCGCGACAGACGATGCCGGCCGCGAGCGGTGGCGTGACGCACGCTCCCACCGCGGCCATGTCGCACGCCGGCAGGCCGGTGCACGCCGTGGCCACGGTCAGGTTGAGCCCGACGACCGGCTGCGGCGTGTAGTCATTGAGCGTGTTGGCGGTGCCGAGCTGGCGGTAGCCGCTGTCCCCCCAGGCGCGGAGGGTGCCGTCCGACATCAGCACGATCGAGTGCCAGTTGCCGCACGCCACGGCGACCACCCCCGTGAGCCCGCTCACGAGCTCCGGCGCGAGCTGCTTCTGCGCGACGACGTTGTCGCCGAGCTGCCCGTGCTCGTCGCCCCCCCACGCCCAGGCGGTCCCGTCCGAGCGCACGGCCAGCGTGTGCCACAGCCCCGTCGCGACGGCCGTGACCTTGTCGAGACCCGTCACCGCCACCGGCGTGGTCCGCGTGGTCGTCGTGCCGTCACCGAGCTGTCCCGAGCCGTTGGCGCCCCAGGCGCGCACGGTTCCCGCCGACGTCAGCGCCACCGTGAACGACCCGCCGCCGGCCAGCGCCGTCACCCCGGACAGGCCGCTCACCTGCACGCGGGTGGTTCGCTGGGTCGTCGTGCCGTCGCCGAGCTGGCCGCTCTCGTTCGCCCCCCACGCCCACGCGGTGCCATCCGATCTTGCCGCGACGGTGTGGTACTGACCCGCCGCGATCGTGACGACGCCGCCGAGCCCCGCGACGCGGACCGGCGAGGTCCGCTGCGTGGTCGTACCGTCGCCGAGCTCGCCCTCGGCGTTGCGGCCCCAGGCCCACACGGTGCCGTCCGACTTCAAGGCCACCGTGTGGTAGCTGCCGGCCGCGACGGCGATGATCCCCGTGAGCCCCGGCACCTGCAACGGCGACGCGCGGTTCGTGGTCGTGCCGTCGCTGACCTCCCCCTCGGAGTTGCGGCCCCACGCCCACACCGTACCGTCGGAGGCGACGGCGACGGTGTGGTGCTCGCCGGCGGCCACGGCGGTGACGCCGCCCGGCCCGCTCGCCTCGTGCGCCGTGATGTACCCCGTCGTCGTGCCGTCACCGAGCTCCCCGTCGAGGTTGCGGCCCCAGGCCCACACCGCGCCGCTCGCGTCGACGGCCACCGTGTGCTGGGCGCCGGCTTCGATCATCCCGCCCACGCAGTGCGCGGGGTTCGGCGTGCACCCGGCGACCAGGCCGACCAGGCTGCAGGTGCCGCCGGCGCCGCAGGTCGGCAGACCGAACAGACCGCCGAGGTTGAGACCGCTGGAGGACACCGGCAGAGGCTGGCTGGTGAGCTGACCGTCGCCGAGCTGACCGCGCTCGTCATCGCCAAAGGCCCACACGCTGCCGTCCGAGGTCAGCGCCAGGGCGTGGTAGCAGCCGGCGCCGACCGCGGCGACGCCGACGAGGCCGACGGCCTGCTCGGGCGTGCTGGAGCTGATGAACGTGCCGTCGCCCAGCTCGCCGTCGAAGTTCGCTCCCCAGCTCCAAACGGTCCCGTCCGACAGCACCGCCGCTGCCGTAGCGCAACCGGCTGCGATGGCCGCGACGCTCCCGAGGCCGGCGACCTGTCCGGGCGTGCCGCGAGACCGTACGGACGTGTCGACGCCGAGCGCGCCCGAGTCGTTCGAGCCCCACGTCCAGACGGTGCCGTCGGACCCGAGCGCCATCGTGTGGCCGTAGCCCGCCGTCACGGCCGTGACCGCGGGGAGGCCGAGCGCCTTCACCGGCGTGTGTGAGTCATTCGTCGTACCGTCGCCGAGCTGACCGTTGCCATTGTACCCCCAGCCCCACACGGTGCCGTCCGACGTCACGGCCAGCGAGTAGACAGAGCCCACCGCCACGGCGGTGACGCCCGCGAGGCCGCTCACGTTCACGGGCGCGGACGCACTGACCGTCGTGCCGTCGCCGAGCTGACCGTTGCCATTGTACCCCCAGCCCCACACGGTCCCGTCCGACTTGAGCGCCAGCATGT
This sequence comes from uncultured delta proteobacterium, assembly GCA_903893335.1. GTDB lineage: Bacteria > Myxococcota_A > Polyangia > Polyangiales > Polyangiaceae > CAITLX01. The sequence goes on from CAITLX010000928.1 coordinate 4,155, forward strand.
GCAGGGAATAGACGCCGCCGGTGATGGCGACGACGTCGGTCAAGGACAGCTTCGCCGGCGTGGTCGGGCTGTTCGTCGTGCCATCGCCGAGCCCGAGGTCGCCGCGTCCCCACGCCCACACGGTGCCGTCCGACTTCAGCGCTGCCGACCCGCTCCGCGTGGCAGCCACGGCCACGACACCGCCGAGCCCGTCGACGTGCACGGGGGTCGTCGAGCTCGTGTACGTGCCGTCGCCGAGCTGACCGTCGGAGTTTTCACCCCAGGTCCACACGGTGCCGTCCGAGGCGAGGGCCACCGAGTGGTAGTTGCCGCCCGCGAGCATCACCGCCGCGCAGCGGCCGGAGTTGCCGTGGCAGTCGCCCACGCTGCCGGCGCCCGCGGTGAGGGGGAGCGACGCCGCGGCGACCTTGCTCGCGCTCTGCTTGCGCGGACCGTCGGCCGTGCAGGCGCCGAGCGCGAGGAGCAGCAGAAACCAGAAGGATACCAGCGAACCACGCGTGGACATCGACGTCTCTCCTCGCCTTCGGGGTCATGCGCAGCACGAACCCGTGCGGGATCCGCTCGCGGAGCGCCCTGAACGACATCGAACCGGCCCGCCCCCCACGCTACTGCCGCCCACGCTACCGACGCCGGTCGAACCCCGGTGGCCCTACTCCGGGCGTGCCGTGGCCGGTCGGCGGACATCCGACCTTCGATCAGGAGCGAAAGTTCGAGGAGGTGGCCGGCGCGCAGAGCCCCGCTCTGCTCGGCGGCGGGTGTCGCTGCCGGCGGCGCTCCGTACGTCCATGTCGTCTGGACTCCGGCGGGCCAGCGGTCCTAACGAGGCGAGGCTGACGTCTTCGGTCGTCACGTACAGTGAGGCGTCCGGGATGGCCGTCGCAGTGAACGGTGACACCAGCGTCGCGGGCTCGCCGCCCCCCCTCACCCGCCGCCGAGCGGCAGGCTGGCGTCGTGCCTGCGCACGCCGTTGAACGCGCGATCGAGGCCGAGTCGTTGCCAGAGGTCGGCGACCGCGCGGCCGAGGATCTCGACGTCGCCGCGCGCGTCGTGGCGGCGGACGCCGTCGTGGTCGATGCTCAGGCGCGACACGAGGTGATCGAGCGAGTGCCCGGTGCCACGCGCCTTGCCGAAGAGCATCTTCGAGAGGTGAATCGAGTCGATGCTCTGCACCTCGCGCGTCGGGAGTCGATGGCGACGACAGGTCGCGGCGAGGAACTTGCTGTCGAACCGGAGCCCATTGTGGGCGATCAGCGTGGCGTCGCCGGCCCAGGCGGCGAACCGGCAGAGCACCTCCTCGGGGCGCGGCGCGTCCTTGACGTGGCGATCGCCGATCCCGGTGTAGCTCTCGATGAACGCGCTGATCGGTCGTCGCGGCTTGGCGAAGCTCGCGAACGTCTCTTCGCGGCAGAGGCGCCCCGACGAGAACCGCATCGCGGCGATCTGAATGACCTCCTCGCGCTCGGGATCGAGCCCCGTGGTCTCGAGGTCGTAGACGACGAAGCTCTCGCCCGTATGGTGGCGATCGGACCAGTAGAACGAATGGTGGCAATCGGGACACGCCACGCGCGTTCCGACGGACGACTTCTTGCCCACCAGGTCGCGCTGGCAGGCGGGGCAGGGGAGCTTCATGGTGGCGTCTCGGGCGTCCGCGAAGCCGTGCGGCTCAGGACGCCGGGACGCTACCACCGCAGCGGCGCGGGCCCACGCCGCTGCGATCGGTCAAGTCCCGCAGAACGTCGCGGTGACGCGCTCCTCGGGCAGCGGCGCGTCCGCGTAGCGCTCGCGCCCCGGTTGCTCGTCGAACGGGCGCTCGAGCACGTCGACGAGCGCCTCGAACGGCCCGAGGTCGCCCTCGGTCGCCGCCGCGATCGCCTGCTCGATGCGGTGGTTGCGGGGGATGTAGACGGGGTTCGCGCGCGCCATGCGCGCGGCGCTCGCCTCCGCGCCGCCTGGCTCGAGGGCGATGCGCGCGCGCCAGCGCGAGGCCCACGCGTCGTAGCCGGCGTCGAGCGCGCCG
>CAITLX010000929.1 GCA_903893335.1 uncultured delta proteobacterium
CAGGTCTGCGCCCCCGAGGTCGCGTCGACCGCGCAGGCGAGCGTCGACGACTGGCCGTTCGCGTTGTCGCTGGCCGACTGGCCCCACTCGCCCTCGATCTTGTACTGCCAGACGCGGTGGAACTCGCCCGAGATCTCAGGGCGCACGCGGCGCAGGAAGACGGTGGCTTGCAAGCCGCTGCCGGGGCCGAGGTCCGACACGCCGGGGCCGAACGGCACGTAGGCGTCGACGTTGGCGCGCCCCTGGACGTAGAGGCGGTGGTCGTCGTCGGCCGAGCGCAGGAAGAAGACGCCGTCGTGCCAGCCCGAGCGCGGCTTCTCGACCGCGTCGGCGGCGCCCCCCTCGGGCGACGCGTGCGCGGCGCCCGCGAGGGCGAGCGGGATCGAGGCGACGAGGAGCGAGGTGGCGAGTCGTGCGAGGGTCATCGGGGGTCTCCAGGTGGGTTGCGCGCCATGGGCTGCGCCGCTGCGGTCGCCCCCCCGGGCACTCCTAGCTCGGCCAGCTTACGCGCAATCCGGCCCGGAGCGCACCCGCGCGAGCGGCTCACGATCGCGCGACCTTCCAGCGGCGCAGCGCGCTGCCGAGGCGGTGGTAGAGCGGCGTCCGGCTCTGCTCGCTCTTGGGCTGGAAGGCGTCGGTGAGGTAGGGGACGTACATCGTGCGGCGCAGGCTGGCGGCGCCGACGTGCGGGCACTGCTCGACGCGGTGCCAGGTGCGGCCGTCGTGCACCGTGAGGTCGCCCGGCTCCGTCTCGACCGCGATCTCGGCGGGGTCGGGCGCGTGGCCGACGAAGTAGGGCTTTCGAAAGCACATCGAGAGGAAGCCCTGCTTGTGGCTCCCCGGCAGGAGGCGCAGGCCCCCCGTCTCCTTCGTGCAGCGGTCGAAGTGCACGCCGACGTTGAGCTGCGGCCCGGGCATGCGCAGGTAGAAGAGGTCGCGCAGCCCGTCGGTGTGCCAGCCGAGGCGCGGGTACGCGCTGCCGCGCACGTTGAGGTTGCGGTTCACGACGACGCCGTCCTTCTCGCGGTCGCCGACGCGCGCGTCGGCGCCGACCAGCGTGCGCACGGGGGCGAACCGCTCGTCGCGCACGAGCCGGTGCACGACGTCGCTGAAGCAGGAGGTGAAGGGGAAGCGCTGCAAGAACGGCTGCCCGTCGAGGCCCTTGCCCCAGAAGAGCGGGATGCCGAACACCGCGTCGCGGGCCTCGGCGAGCCACTGCGCCTCGAGCCGGTCGAGCTCGCGCGCCACCTCCTCGAGCTCGTCGGGGCGGACGACGCCGGCGAAGACGAGGAAGCCGTGCTCGTCGAGGAACGCGCGCTGCTCGTCGGTGACGGTGTCGCCGAGGGTGAAGCGGGTGGACAGCGGCAGCTTCTCGCCAGACGTCATGGGTCTTGGGCGCAGTAGCGAAGCGAGGCACGTCGCGCAATCGGTCGACCGAGCGATCGCGCGGAGGGAGCGTCAGCCGATGATCATGCTCTCGGCGCGCTGCTTGCCCTCGCGAAAGCGCGCGAGCCGCCACGAGGCGAAGAGCGGCTCGTCGCGGCCGGTGGCGATCTCGGCGGCGAGCCGCTTGCCGACGACCGGCGCCATCATGAAGCCGTGCCCCATGAAGCCGGAGCACTGGAAGAAGTCGTCGACGTCGTCGACGCGGCCGACGATGGGGCTCGCGTCGGGCGTGAGGTCGTAGCAGCCCGCCCACTGGCGCAGCACGCCGACGCCCGCGAGGCGCGGGACGCGCTCGACGAGCGCGCGCGCGTAGAGGCCGAGGAAGCGGTGCGACGAGCCCTGGTCGAGCCCCGCCGGCACGTCGTCGTTGGAGATGCCGCCGATGATCTCGCCGCGCATGCTCTGCGAGAAGTAGAGCCCCGTGTCGAGGTCGGCGACGAGCGGGCCGAGCCAGGGCTTGAGCGGCTCGCTCGCGCAGATCTCGTGGCGGTGGGGGTGGTTGGGCAACGCGACGCCCGCGAGGCGGGCCACCTCGGGGCTCCAGGCGCCGGCGGCCAGGACCACGCGGTGGGTCGCGATGCGCCCGCGGCTCGTGACGACGGCGTCGATGCGCTTGCCCTTGGTCTCGAGGCCGACGACCTCGGTGAAGGGCGCGACCTCGACGCCGAGCTTCGCGGCGGCGTCGGCGTAGCCCCACACGAAGGGCCAGGGGAAGACGACCCCGTCGCCCTGGTGGAAGCTCGCGCACGCGACGCCGTCGAGCGAGAGCTCGGGCACCAGCGTCAGCGCCTCGCGCGGCTCGAGCAGGCGCGTGTCGAGCCCGCACGCGTTCTGCACCGCGACGCTCGCCTCGAGGGCGCGCGCGCGCGCCTCGCTGCGCGCGAGGAAGAGGTACCCGCCGGGGCGAAACCAGACGTGGATGCCCATCTCGCGCGCGAACTCGCGGCAGAGCGCGAGGCTCTCCTGCATGAGCCGCACGTTGGTCTCGCTCGACCACTGCGCGCGCACGCCGCCGCCGTTGCGCCCGCTCGCGCCGCTGCACAGGTACGAGCGGTCGAGCACCGTCACGTCGCGCACGCCGTGGTCGCGCGCCAGGTGGTACGCGGTCGCGAGGCCCATGATGCCGGCGCCGATGACGACGACCTCGGCTCGATCGCGCATGGGGCGAGTCTAGCGCGCGCCGGCTCGGGTCGCGCGAGACGGCCCGGTGGCCGTCGCGAAGAGCTCCAGACTCCAACTTTGGGCTCTGGCTCCAGACTCGGAGGCATGATTGCATCGCGGCGATGGACGTCGATCGCCTTCGTTTTCTCGGCCTGGTTGCACTGCTGTCGCAAGGCGCGTGCGTCATCTCCACCCAGCCCGGCGGCGGGCCGGACGCACCCGCGAATCCGACACCCGCGCCCGCTGCGAACGCCGCACCGGCGCCGGCCAGCGCTGCGAGCCCTCCGCCTGCGACGAAGCCTGCGCCCAGCACGCCGGCACCCATCGCGAAGGCTGCGCCCAGCACGCCGGCGCCCCCGGCGCCCCCTGCGCCCGCGGTCACCGCCGTCGCGGCGCCCAAGGGCGTCACGGTGAAGCCCGCCATTCTCCCGGCCAAGCCGGTGGCTCCGGTGGC
>CAITLX010000930.1 GCA_903893335.1 uncultured delta proteobacterium
GCTCACCGTCACGCAGAACAACATCACCATCCGAAGCTCGGCGGCGATGGCCTACGTCGCGCTCGCCTTCCCCGACGAGCCCCGCAGCCGCGAGATCCTCGATTTCGCCGCGGGCGAGCTCGACTACCTGTGGGGCCCGAACGGCAGGTACATCGAGGACGACGGCGTCGTCAGCGAGGAGCCCTTCTACTTCGGCTACGGCTTCCCCCCGGCTCTCGCCTTCTTCGCCGCGATGCGCAACGCCTGGCCGGCCGACCGGTGGCTCGGTCGCACCTGCATCAACCGCAACGACAAGGACCCGTGGGCGCCCATCGATTGCGTCGAGGGCGAGGCGTACCGCTGGGAGGACCCCCTCGCCGCCCCCGGCGCGAACCCGCACGCCGACCGGCTCTGGAGCGCGTTCGACTGGTCGCTCGATCACCGGATGCCGAGCGGCCTGCGCTCGACCACCGGCGACGGCGCGATGCGCACGCAGAACGCCGGGCTGTTGCTCGCCGCGTTCTCGGGGCGCGCGCGCTACGCCTGGGACGCGCGCCGCAACGACCGCGGCGGCGTGGACACGGACCGCGGGCTCAACCTGCTGCCGCAGCACCTGTTCGAGATCGACGCCGAGGCCGCCGACGACGAGCCCGCGTGGACGTCGAGCGCCCACCGGACGTCGGGGCACGTCACGCTCCGCTCGGACTGGGGCCCCGACGCCCTCTGGCTGCTCGCGCTCGCCGAGTCGGGCCCGGCGCGCAAGACGCTGCACGACCACGCCGACGGCACCTCGTACGCGCTGTGGGCCTACGGCGAGTACCTGCTGCTCGACGCGGGCTATTACAAGCCCGACTCGCTCGCCAACGCCGTCACCGCCGACGCGCCGAGCCACAACGTCATCCTCATCGACGGCCAGGGGGCGCCCAAGCGCGGGCTGCTCAACAACTTCGGGGACGCCGACGCGTCGCTCGACCGCTTCGTCGACGGGCCGCGGCTCGACTACGCCGAGGTGTCGCAGTCGTACGAGTCGACGACGATCCACCGCTCGGTGGTCATGGTCCGCAACCGCTACGCGCTGGTCGCGGACCGCCTCGAGACGCAGTCTGCCGACGCGCGCGACCACGCCTGGCGCGTCAACGGCTTCGCCGGGTACGACTCGGGGGGCTCGTACGCGCTCGACGCCGACGGCGTCACGTTCACGCGCGCGAAGGCCGGCCTCCGCGTGGCGATCGCGTCGAACGCGGGCGAGCCCGTCGTCGGCGAGCCGCCGTACGTCGAGAACGCCGCGCCGCACGTGCACGCGATCGGCGACGACCCGGGCACCTCGCACCACGCGGTCGGCGACGCGGTCGTGCGCGGCGTCGCGCCCGGCTTCCTCGCGGTCCTCGCGCCCTGGAAGGCCGGGGCTGCGGCGGGCGCACCGGAGGCGCCGTTGACGGTGACGCGCCTCGCCTCGACGGGCGGGACCGCGGCCTTCACGGTGAGCGGCGCGCACGGCACGGACGTCGTGTGGCTGCGCACCCCGACCGGCCCGGCCACGCTCGCCGTCCCGGGCGGCAAGACGCTGACCACCGACGCCGAGCTCGTCGTCGCGAACCTCGACGACGGCCTCCTGCTCTACCGCGGCGGCACCGGCGTCACCTGGGACGGCGCGAAGCACACCGGCGCCACGGCGGCCCCGGGGCTCGCCATCGCCGACGTGCCCTGACGCGGCGCGCCGCCCCGAGGAAGGCGCCTGCGGCGTCAGCCACGCGCGGGCGAGCGGTCGAGATCGCGCTCGAGCGAGGCGAGCAACCGGCCGAAGAAGAGCGCGAGGGCGCGCGACGCGAGCCACTCGGTGCCCGGCAATCGCCAGCGGGCGGTCACGCGCCACACGACCCGCGTGCCCCCCGGCGCCGACTCGAACCGCACCGCTCCGAGGTGGTCGGCCAGCGGAAAACCGCCGGCGACGACGCGGTACTCCATGCTGCGCGGCGGGTCGAAGGCGACGACCTCCTCGCGCAGCGGCGGCACCTGGGCGAAGGCGCGCACCGCGCCGACTCCGTCCCTCTGCGGCGCCCCCTCGCGCACGAGCCGGACGGGCCCGACCCCTGCCCATCCGCTCCACCCGGCGTGGTCGGTGTAGCGGGCGAACACCGCCTCGACGGGGTGCGGCACGAGACGCTCGACCTCGACTTGCATCGTGCCGGGCAGCGCACCGCAGCCCGCGCCGCACGTCAATCGAACCCGCGCTCCTCGGCGCGACGAGGAGCGTTACGCGTACCCGCGCGTGGCGACGGCGCCCATGCCGAGCGGCGACTCCCACGCGTTGGCCAGCGGCAGCACGATGTCGGTGCGCGAGGGGATGCCGTCGA
>CAITLX010000931.1 GCA_903893335.1 uncultured delta proteobacterium
ACGCTCTCCTCGCCCGCCAGCCGCTCGAGCTCCGCCACGTACGCCGCATGCGCGAGCCGCGCCTTCTCGCGCGCCGAGCGCTCCGCGGACTCGCGCGCCTCGAGCTCGGGGCGCAGCCGAGCCTTCACGTCGGTGAAGCGATCGACCACGCGCCCGGGAAGCTCGACCGGATCGGGACGGAACGTCGGATCGGCGCGCAGGATGGCCTCGAACTGCCGGTCCGCCTCGTCGAGCGAGCCGAGCGCGACCAGGCACGCGGCGAAGTAGGCGCGCGCGCGCGCGATGGCCGTGGGGTCGCGCAGCGGGTGGGGCGAGGCCGGGTCGAGCATCGCGCGGAAGCGCTCGGCGCCCTCGTCGTAGCGCCCCGCGTCGTACGAGTTGCGGCCGCGCTCGAGCTCTCCGGCGTCGTCGGCGGAGGCCGCGGGTGCGGCGCCGAGCGCCGCGATCACGGCGAGCGCGGCGGTGGCGAAGCGGAGGCGGGACATGCGCGCGGAGGATCGAGGGGCGAACCTCCGCCGGGGGCTCTCAGGGCTCGCCGCCCGGCCAGCCGACGGTCACGAGTTCGCCGGCCGAGAGCCTAACCGAAGTCGAGCGCCTCGGGAGGCCCGTCGCCTCGAAGTCGCACGTGACCTCGAGCTTCGGCTCGGGCAGCCGCACGTGGAACACGCTCTCGACCGAGCCAGCGAGCGCCACCGGGCGACAGCGGATGGTCGCGCCGCTCGGGGCGCGCGTGACCGCGAGGCGCGCCTCGCGAAGCTGGAGCGAGAGCCCGACGCGCTGCGCCCCCGTGCCGTCGTCGGGCAGCACGCTGACGCGCTGGACCAAGGGCTCGCAGCAGTTGCTGCCGCGCACGCTCGCGGCGAACGTGTGCTTGCCCACCGCCAGCGAGCGCGTCGTGCCGAACACCTCCTCGGGCGGGGCGCCGTCGATGCTCACGACCGCCGACTTCGGCCAGACGACGATCGAGACGGCCCGCACGCCGGTGTCCGCGGGCGCGCGGCGCAGCATGCTCGGCACGCGCAGCGCGGGGGGATGCGGGGCGGGCGCGGCGTTCGGCACGAGGGGCGCGAGCGCGAGCGGGTCGTCGGTGGGGCGCTTCGCGATCTCGACCGGGCGCGCGTCGTCCGCCGAGAGCGTGGCCCGCCGGGCGCGCAGGTGCGTCACGCTGGCCCACACCCCTCCCCCCGCCGCCACCGCGAGCAGCCCGCCGGTGACGACGCGCAGGCCGACCTTGCGCCAGACGCGACCTCGCGTGAGGCGCGCGACCGCCGCGCCGAGCGCCGCGTCGTCGGGCACGTACGCGAGCGCGCGGTTGAGGAACCCGGCGGCGGCCACGACGTCGCCACGCTTGCGCGCGGCCTCGCCGAGCCGCGCGAGGCGCGCGACGACGTCGTCGCGGTGCGCCTTCGCGAAGGCCACCGGGTCGGCGAAATACGCCTCGACGAGCGCGGCGGGCGCGTCGTAGCCGAGCCGCGCGAGCTCGCCCTTCAGGGCGTCGGCCAGCGCAGCGGCGCTCGGCCACCGGTCGTCGGCGCGGTTGGCCAGCGCGCGGTCGAGCACCCGCGAGTACGAGGAGCCCACCTCGGGGCGCTCGCGCTCGGCGTGCGCGTAGCGACCGTCGAGGACGCGCCGCAGCACCTGCGCCGGGTTCGCGCCCTCGAAGGGCAAGTGGCCGACCATGCAGGCGTAGAGCAGCACGCCGAGCGCGAAGACATCGGCCCGCCCGTCGACCGACGCGCCCTCGATCTGCTCGGGCGCCATGTGCGCCGGCGAGCCGAGCACCTGCCCGGTCGAGGTCACCCCCTGCGCGTCGAGGATCTTCGCGATGCCGAAGTCGGCGAGCTTGACCGCCAGCGCGCGCCCCTGCGACGCGAGCTCGAGCAACACGTTCTCGGGCTTGACGTCGCGGTGCACCACGCCCGCCCCGTGCGCGTGCTCGAGCGCCTCGCAGAGCGAGACGCCGATGGCCGCGACGACCTCGGGCGGCATCGGGTCGTGCTCGTCGAGCCAGGTGCGGAGTGTCGTGCCGCGCACGAGCTCGGCGACGAGGTACTGCTCGGCGGCCCCCTCGTCGGCGACGTCGTAGACCTCGACGATGCCCGGGTGGCGTAGCTTGGCGACCGCGCGCGCCTCGGCGGCGAAGCGTCGCCGCACCTCGGCGCTGCCTTGCAGGTGCCGGTGGATGATCTTGACCGCGACCTCGCGCCCGAGGCGCGGGTCGCGCGCGCGCCACACCGTCGCCATCCCCCCGTGGCCGATCTCTTCGATCAGCTCGTACTTGTCGAGCCTCGGGGGCTCGTCGGAGCGCCCCGCCTGCGTCACCCGCAGACCCGCACGCGGATGGAGTTGGTCGTGCCCGGCACCCCGGCCGGCGCGCCGAAGATGGCGACGATCTTGTCGCCGGGCGACGCGATGCCGTTGGCGAGCACGAACGCGTTGGCGGCGTCGGTCATGACGTCGGGGTCGCGGACGTCGTCGATGCGCTGGGGTTGCACGCCCCAGTAGAGCGCGAGCAGCCGGCGGGTGACCTCGCTCGGGCAGAACGCGTAGATCGGCACCGTCGGGCGCGCCTTCGAGACGAAGCGCGCGGTCGAGCCGCTCGAGGTGAACGCCACCAGCGCCTTCGCGTGGATCTCGCGCGCGAGCCCGCACGCCGCGCGCGCGATGGCCTCGGGCACGGTGAGCCCGTCGTTCGGCATCGACGACGGCGGCGCGTAGAACGAGCTCGACTCGGCCTCGACGATGATGCGCGCCATCATCGCGGCCGCGACGTGGGGGTGGTCGCCCGTCGCCGACTCGGCCGAGAGCATGACGGCGTCGGTGCCGTCGAACACCGCCGACGCGACGTCGCTCGCCTCGGCGCGCGTCGGCCGCTTCGCGTGCACCATGCTCTGGAGCATCTCGGTCGCGACGATGACGGGGCGCTTCGCCGCGCGCGCGAGGCCGAGGATCTGCCGCTGGAGCACCGGCACCTGCTCGGGCGGGAACTCGACGCCGAGATCGCCGCGCGCGACCATCAGCGCGTCGGCCGACGCGACGATGCCGGCGAGGTCGTCGACCGCGGCGGGGGTCTCGATCTTCGCGATGATGGGCGTGGGCTTGCCCCAGGCCTCGCAGATCTCGCGCACCTGCCGCACGTCGGCCGCCGAGCGCACGAACGACAGCGCGACGTAGTCGACGCCGATGGAGAGCCCGAACGCGAGGTCGGCCTTGTCCTTCTCGGTGAGCGCGGAGACGCGCAGGCTGCGCGACGGCAGGTGGACGCCCGCGTGGTCGCGCACCGTGCCCCCCTGCTCGATGGCGCAGCGCACGCGGCCCGCGGAGATGCCGAGGACGCGCAGCGCGACGCGCCCGTCGTCGATGAGGATCGCGTCGCCCGGCACGACGTCCTCGGCGAGGCCCTCGTACTGCACGGGAATGACGTCGCGCGCGCCGGCGGCCTGGGCCGCCTCGACGAGGTCGATCTCCCCCTCGGCGGGCAGGACGAACGCTCCGCGGGGGAACGTGCCGGTGCGGATCTTCGGGCCGCACAGGTCCTGCAGTGCGGCGACGGGGCGCCCGACCCGGTCGGCGACCTCGCGCAGCGTCTGCAACCGGCGCGCGTGGTCGGCCTGCGAGCCGTGCGAGAAGTTGAGGCGCGCGACGTCCATGCCCGCGCGCACGAGCCGCTCGAGCGCTTCGGGGGAATCGCTCGCGGGACCGATGGTGCAGACCATCTTCGTGCGACGGAACGCCATCGCCCGCAGGATGCCACATGCCTCGCCTCCACCGCACGCGATCCGCCGACCGTGCCCCTTTTCGCGCGCTCGCCGCGCTGCTAGCTCCGGCGGCCCATGATCGAACGCGACGCGCACGGCGGCCTGCGAATCGGCGGCGCGAGCCTCGCCGCGCTGCTCGAGGCCGCAGCGTGCGGCACGCCGGCGTACGTCTACGACCTCGACGGCATGGCCGAGGCGCTCGCCGATCTGGTCCGCGGCTTCGGCGACGCGCCGCACCTGGTGGCGTACGCGCTCAAGGCCAACTCGGCGGGGCGCGTCGTGCGCGCGCTCGCGGAGGGCTCGGCCGGGGCCGACGTCGTCTCCGGGGGCGAGCTCGCGCTGGCGCTCGCCTGCGGCATCGCGCCGTCGCGCGTCGTGTTCAGCGGCGTCGGCAAGCGAGACGACGAGCTCGACGCCGCGCTCGCCGCGGGGGTGCTCGCGGTGCAGGCCGAGAGCGTCGAGGAGCTCGAGCGCATCGCCGCGCGGGCGCGCGCGCTCGGCCGCGTGGCGCGCGTCTCCATTCGCGTGAACCCCGGCCTCGAGGTCGACACGCACGCGCACGTCGCGACCGGCCACGACGAGGCGAAGTTCGGCGTCGCGGAGGCCGACCTCGGCGACGCCTGGTCCGCGCTCGAGCGAAACGCCTCGACGCTCGCGCTGACGGGCCTCTCGAGCCACGTCGGCTCCCAGCTCGTCTCGACCGACACGTACGCGCGCGCGGCCGAGCAGCTCGCGCGGCTCGCGCGCTCGCGCGTCGCAGCCGGCGCCCCCCTCTCCTTCATCGACACCGGCGGGGGCTTCGGCATCGACTACGGCTCCGGCTGCCCCGCGCGCCCCGCCGACTTCGCGGCCGCCGCGGTCGCCGCCGTGCGGCGCGAGGGCCTCGGGCACCTGACGCTCGTGGTCGAGCCAGGGCGCTCGCTGGTCGCGCCGTGGGGCCTGCTGGTCGCGAGCACCATCGCCCCGAAGGTCTCGCGCGCGGGTCGCCGCTGGCTCGTCATCGACGCCGGCATGAACGATCTGCTCCGCCCCGCGCTCTACCAGGCGCGCCACCGCGTCGAGCCGCTCGTCGGCGCGGGCGACGCGCCGCGCGCCGCCTGGCGCGTGGTCGGCCCCGTCTGCGAGAGCTCCGACGATTTCGGCACGCACGACCTGCCGGCCGAGCCCCCCGGCGCCGTCGTCCTCCGCGACGCCGGCGCGTACGGCTACTCGATGGCGAGCCGCTACAACGGGCGCCCCCTCCCTGCCGAGGTCTTCGTGCGCGGCGGGCAGGTGGTCGGGTGCACGCCGCGCGCGTCGGCGGACGACTGGGTGCGCGACCGCCTCGCGACCTGAGCGACCACGCTCGCCCCACTGACACGCGTGTCAGCTTCGCAGCGCGCGCGATGCTCCCGTCAGCCCCGACGCGCGAGCCCGCTGCGCCGGCTCGACGCAGCCGCAGGCGGCACCGAGCCCCCCGCGCGCGGCATCGAGCCGCTGACGGCGCGGGCCTGGAGCTGCCCCGACTCGAGGGAGACCTCGACCCCGACACCCCGGCAGCGGCGCACCACCTTGTCGGCGTCGACGCCAAGCGCGACGAGCAGCCCGCCGGTCGGGCTCGGATCGACGAACAGGTCGGCCGTCGTGCGGCGCGTGCGGAGCAGCTCGCGCACGTTGCCGTCGTCGACCCAGAGGAACGCGGACGCCGGCGCGAGGGTCGCCTTGCCCACGAGCACCGAGGCCTGCGCGAGGGTGCTCGAGATGGCCTCGGGCAGCGGCGCGACCGCCTCGATACGCGCCTTCACGACGTCGGGCTCGATGCCCGCAGACAGCGCGCGCGCGATCGCGGGCGCCGTGATGACGATGTCGAGCTCCTCGCCCGCCTGGCCGACCTCGCAGAGCGGAGCGAGCGCGAGCACCGAGGCCACGCGCGCGCTTCCTCCGACCGACAGCAGCCTCGCGTCGACGAAGCGGCTCGCGGTCGGCGCGGCGGCCGTCGCTTGCCCGGCGAGCAGCGCGCGCCCGCGCTGCGTGAGGCGCAGCGTGGTGCCGACGCCCCCCTCGTCGTCCTCGGCGAGGCCGACATCGACCACCCCGAGAGAGGGCAACGTCTGGAGCGCGATGCGCCGCGCGACCTCGTCGGGGGCCACCGGCTCGGTGCCGACACGCTCGGCCCACCGGCGCAGCAGCCGCTCGACGCCGGGCGTGCGCGGGTCGTCGCGCACGTAGCTCGCGACGGCGTTCCAGGGGACCCAGCGCCCCTCGCCGAGCTCGCGCAGCGCGTCGACGAGCAGCTCGCGCAGCACGCCGACGGGGCTGGCGTCGCGCGCGTCGCCCGAGGCGCGGAGCACCTCGCGGTCGGCGCGGGCCTCGTCCCAGGCGCCGCCGCGCCACCAGGCAGCGTAGAGCGCGCGCCCGACCTCGGTGACCGTGAGCGTCCCGGGCGACGCCGAGGCGTAGAGCGCGGACGGGTCCCACAGCCCGATCGCGCGCGAGAGCGCCGCGACGAGCGAGATGGTGTCGGCGTCGCGCCCGAAGCGCTGCGAGAGGCGCGTCACGAGCGAGCGGGGCGTGCCGATGCCCGCGCGGACGTCCACGCCGGGCTCGCGCACGGCGAGCGCCAGCGCGAGCGCGAGCGGCGCAGGCGGCGACGCGAAGCGCGCGCGACGCGGTGCGTGGTCGGCCCCGAGCACGAAGCCGCGGATCTGCTCGCGGCGCGCCGCGCGCTCGGCGCGTCGGTGGGCGCCCACGACCTCGGCGACCTCGTCGGGGACGACGTGGCGGTTGGGGTGGATCGGCACGAGCAGCCCGCGGCGCTCGAGCGCGAACCCGACCCCGCGGCGCGACATCGACGCGCCGCCTGCGCCGCGCAGGCGCATCGGCTCGCGCTCGAGATCGAGCAGCTCCTCGGTGTCGACCTCGCCCCCCTGGTCGTCGATGGCCTCGAGCAGGCGCCGCTCGAGCGGGGCGAGCTTGTCGATCTCGGCGCGCAGGCGCTCGGGGTCGCACAGCGTCTCCCACGCCGACTCGAGCGAGAGCGCGATCGGCGGCGTGGCCGGCCGGCCGAGGTAGTGCGAGGCGATGGCGCTCGACGTCTCGAAGGGGAGCTGCGCGAGGAGCGCGCGCAGCCCCCGCGGGCTGTCGCCGTCCCAGGTGCGAAGCTGCACGAGCTGCGCGTGGGGGAGCACCAGCTCGAAGCTGCGCACGGCCGCGGCGCCCACCGGCAGCACGCGGGCGAAGACGATGCCGCGCCCGACGAGCGCCTCGAGCCCCGGCGGGATCGAGTGCACGACGAGGCTCCCGCCGTTCTCGGCGATGCGGTGCAAGAGCTCGGCGCTGGCCGGCGGGAGGCGACCGGTGTCGCGCACCTCGGGGAGCGCGACGAGCGCGCGGGCGACCTGCGCCGACGCGTCGATGCGCTTGGCCGCCACGATCTCGATGCCCAGACGGTCGACGAGCGCGGCGAGCTCGCCGGCAGGCAAGGAGCGAAGAATTTCCTCGAGCCTTCGCGACGATCGCGTTTCGGACGGGTCGTTCACACTACCTCGCGTTTCGATGCTCGCCATTGGACCCGGGGCGCGCCCCCGCCGAACCAACCACCGAGACCCCCTGCACCATCTTGTAAAATATCCGCAACTCTGCCCCCTGTCAAAGCACACAATCGCGGCTAGAGTGCGCGGCGACCTTGACCATGCGCCCCGTGACGCTCGAATGGGCGGGAAAATCCGCCGCCCTCGCGCCCCTGACGCGCCCCCTGGTTGCGCTCGAGCCCGTCGAGCGCGCCGGGCGCGGTGACGCCCCGCGGGGGCGTCTCGTGCAGGGGGACGCGATCGACGTCGCCCGAGCGCTCGTCGCCGAAGGGCTCGGCGCGAAGGTGGACCTCGTCTACCTCGACCCTCCCTTCGGGTCGGGCGTCGACTACGCACACGAGGAGCGCCTCGACGGCGCCGCCGACGGCCGCGTGGCCCGCGCGCGAGCCTACGTCGACACGTGGGGCGGCGGGCCGGCCGACTACCTCGACATGCTCTACCCGCGCCTGGCAGCGGTGGCCCCGCTGCTCGCGCCCACGGGCTCGGTCTGGGTGCACCTCGACTGGCGCGCCAGCTACCTCGTGCGCGCGCTGTGCGACGAGATCTTCGGCCGCGAGCGCTTCCTCAACGAGATCGTCTGGCGCCGCGCGCCCAACCTCGGCCGCCAGGCGCGCTCGGGGCAGTTCGGCCGCACGCTCGACACGCTGCTCGTCTACGGCGGACCGAACGCGCGACTCGTCCCGCCCACGCGCCGCACCGAGGTCCCCGCCTCCGGCGCCCGCGTCGACGCCGAGGGGCGGAGCTTCACGCTCGCGCCGCGCGGCGACTACACCGACGCGTCGGTCGCGCGGCTCGACGCCGAGGGGCGCATCCACCGCACCGCGTCGGGGCGCGTCTACGTGAAGTACTGGGTCGACCGCGACGCCGACGGGCGCCTCTGGAAGGCGCAGCCCGTCGACACGCTCTGGACGGACGTGCCGCCCCTGCGCCACGCGTCGCCCGAGGAGCGCACGGGCTACCCGACGCAGAAGCCGCGCGCGCTGCTCGAACGCATCGTCGCCGCCGCCTCTCCGCCGGGTGGGCTCGTGGTGGACCTCTTCGCGGGCTCTGGGACCACGGGCGCCGCAGCGTGGGCGCTCGGGCGGCGCTTCGTGCTGGCCGACGTCGGCGACGTCGCGATCGCCGCGGCGCGGGCGCGCCTGCTGCGCGACGGCGTCGACGACCTCTCGATCGAGCGCTGCGGGAGATCGCCCGCCTCGTGCCCGGGCGTCTCCGCGACCGCGCGGCGCGCGCACGACGGCTCGGTCGAGGTGCTCGTGCACGCCTCGGCCGACCACGAGCCGATCGCCTGGTCGGTCGGTCTCCGACGCGGGCCCGGCGGTTGCGTCGAGGTGCTCGCCCACCACGAGCGCGGCACCGGGCGAAGCCCCGCCCCGCTCGCGCTGCGCTCGGTCGTCGCAGCGGGCGCGGAGCGCACGCTGGCGCTGCGCGTGCTGCACGTCGACGGCACCGTCGCCGAGCTCGACGTGAGCGTGCGCGCCGCGACCACCGCTCGCAGCGCCGCCCGCGCGGGGGCCGCATGATCCTGCGTGACCCCGTGCACGGGCTGGTGGCCTTCGAGTCCCCCGAGGAGCGCATCGTCGTCCGCCTGCTCGCCACCAGCGAGGTGCAGCGGCTGCGGCGCATCCGCCAGCTCGGCGTCGCGTCGCTCGCCTACCCCGGCGCGGAGCACACGCGCTTCTCGCACGCGATCGGCACCGCCCACGTCATGACGCTCCTGCTGCGGCGGCTGCGCTCGCTCGAGCACGAGCTGCCCCCGCACGAGCGGCTCGACGCCGACCGCGGACGCGAGGCGATCGCCGCGGCGTTCCTGCACGACGTGGGGCACGGGCCCTTCTCGCACCTCTACGAGGAGGCCGTCGATGGCGCGCCCCACCACGAGGAGTGGACGACCCGCATCGTGCTCGACGAGAGCTCCGAGGTGCACCGCGTGCTCGCCTCGGAGTCGCCCGAGCTGCCGCGGCGGGTCGCCGAGCTCGTCCGCGGGCGCCACGAGCTCGGCTACCTCGCGCGCGCCGTGAGCGGGACGCTCGACGTCGACCGCTGCGACTACCTGCTGCGCGACGCGCACGCCACGGGGGTGCGCTACGGCAGCTACGACCTCGACTGGCTGCTGCGCAGCCTCTGCTTCGCGCCGCGCACGGGCGACACGGCCCCTCCGCTGGCCATCGACGGCGCCAAGGGCATCGTGGCGGTCGAGCACTTCGTGCTCGCGCGCCATTTCATGTTCCAGCAGGTCTATTTCCACAAGGCCACCCGCGCCGCCGAGTGGATGATCCGCGTCGTGCTGGCCCGCGCCGCGCGCCTCTGCCGCGCGGGCGAGCCGCCGCTGTCGGTCCCCACCGCGGTCGCGTGCGCGGCGACGGGTCGCGAGGTCGCGCTCGGCGACTACCTCGAGCTCGACGACGGCGTGCTCGTCGGCGCGATGCACGCGTGGGAGAGCGCGCGCGACCCGGTGCTCGCCGACCTCAGCCGGCGGGTGCGCGCGCGCGCGCTGTTCAAGACGCTCGAGCTTCGCGACGACGCCCCCGAGGCGCACGACCACGCGCTGCGCACCGCTCGCGAGATCGCCGCGCGCTCGGGGCTCGATCCCGAGGCCTACGTCGGCCTCGACGTCGCCGACGACACGCCGTTCGACGACGCCGACGACCCGCTCGCGGTCGTCTACCCCAGCGGCGAGCTGCGCAAGCCGGGCGACGTCTCGTTCCTGCTCGGCCGCCTGCGCGGCGAGCGGCTGATGCGCGCGCGCCTCGTGTTCGCCCCCGAGCTTCGAGACGCCATCGTGCGCGCCGTCGATGCATGACGCGCGCGAGCCTCGACGCATGAAGCGGGCAACGAATCGGGGCATGGCGCGCGCGGCCCCCCTCGCGGCGCTCTCGCTGCTGCTCACGACCGGAGCGGCGGAGGCCGACCCTGGCGACGGGCTGTACGGCCGGCTCGACGGCGACGTCGATCTGTCGCTCGCGGCCGGGGGCGCGGTCGCCCACGACGGTCCGGTCGCCGTCGCGCTCGTGCGCGCGCTCTTCCTCGGGACGGCCGGCGCGTACGCGACGTACACCGACGCGCTCGACGCCCCGCGCGACGTGCGCCGCTCGGTCTCGCTCGGCGCCGAGGTCCGGCCCCTGCTGCTGCCGCGGTTCGGCACCGACCGCGAGCGCGGCCCCGCGCTGCTCGACCTCACGATCGACTCCATCGCGTTCGGCCTCGGCGCGTACAGCTTCGCGACGCGCGACGCGGGCTTCTCGCGAACGCCCGGGCTCGAGATCACGACCGGGTTCGACGTGCCGCTCGGGGTCGATGCGACGGGGCTGTGGCTCGGCGTTCGCGGCGCCGCGCGCTGGCGACCGTCCGATTTCGCCGGCGAAGCGCCCGGTGCGGGCGAGCGCGGCGGGCTCCTCCTGCTGACGCTCGGCTGGCACCAGGTCGTCGCCGCGCACCTGGTCGACGCCGGCGACCGCTTGCCGCGCGAGCGATGAACGACGCCGAGCTTCGAGCGCTGCTCCGCGACGCGTGGAGCGCCGCGCTCGCGTCAATCGACCTCGGCGCGCTGGTGGCCGCGCAGCTGCCGCGCGGCGGCCCGCGGACGCGCGTCCTGGCGGTCGGGAAGGCCGCTCCGGCCATGGCCGAGGCCGCGCTCGACCGCCTCGGTCCCTCGGCGACGCTCGCGCTCGTCGTCACGACGGACGGCACCGACGCGAGGGGCCTCGCGGCGCGCGCCGACGTGCGCTTCGCGGGCCACCCCCTGCCCGACGAGCGCAGCGTCGCCGCAGCCGATCTCGCCCTCGCGATGGCCGCCGCCGCGGGCGAAGACGAGCTGCTCGTCGCGCTCATCTCCGGCGGAGCCTCCGCGGTGCTCGCCGCGCCTCCGCGCATGGCGGCCGACGCCGCCGGCGATCTCGCAGCCCTGCGCTCCGTCGTCGCCGATCTGGTCGCGAGCGAGGCGACCATCCTCGAGGTGAACACCGTGCGACGCCACCTCTCGCGCGTCGCGGGGGGGCGGCTCGCCCTCGCCGCAGCCCCCGCCCGCGTGCTGACGCTCTACGCGCGCGACGTGCCCCACGGGCGCGCGCACGACGTCGGCTCCGGCCCGACGGTCCCCTGCCCCACGACGACGCGCGACGCCCACGCCGTCGCCGAGCGCTGGCTCGGCGCCGCCCGCGCAGCCGCGCTCGCGCCCTTTCTCTCGGACGGACTGACGCCGACGTCACCCCAGGCAGCCCGCACGATCGCTCGTCCGATCGCCACGCCCCACACGCTCGGCGAGCACGTCGCGCGCGCCCTGCGCGCCCGCGGCTTCGAGGTCGAGCTCGACCCCGAGTGGACGGGCCCCGCGCGCACGCTCGTCGAGCGGCACGCCGAGCGCGCCCCGTCGCTCGCTCGCGGACACGCCATCGTGCTCCCGTGCGAGCCGACGCTGCGCCCCGTCCCCGGCGGCCGCGGAGGGCGCGCGGGCTGGTCGGCGCTCGCGCTGCTCGGCAGGCTACCGCGCGACGTCGCGTTCCTCGCCGCAGCGTCCGATGGCGTCGACGGCTCGTCGGGCGCAGCGGGCGCCTGCGTCTCGGGGGCGCTCGCGTTCGACCGCGCAGCCGCCGCGGACGCCCTCGCGCGGTTCGACGACGCGCCGCTTCACGCGCTCCTCGGGAGCGCCCTCGCCGGGGGCCCCTCGGGCATCAACCTGACCGACGTGCACGTGCTCGCACGCGCGCCCGACTGACACGCGCGTCAGGGCGCGAGCGCGCGCTCGACGTCGAGGGCGAGCTGGCACGAGTTGGCCTGGCGCTGCGCGGCCTCGCCCGCACCCGAACCGAGCCCTGCCGCGCCGCCGATCAGGTGCGCGTCCACCTCGCGCCGCAGCCGAAGCGCCGGCTCCGCGGCGTTGCCGCGCGTCCGCCAGAGCGCGACGCGCGCGAAGTGCGGCACCGCCTGCACCGCCTCGGCGGTCACCGCCGCCGCAGCGGCATCGCCCGCGACCGCAGGCGCCGCGAGCGGCGGCTCCTCGTCGAGCACCACGAGGAAGAACTGCGCCCGCGTCAGCAGGTCGATGACGAGCGGAACCTCGTCGCGCAGCGCAGCCTCGAACTCGCGCTCGAAGAGGCGCAGCTGCATGTCGTCGCTCCCCTCGCGCAGACGCACCGACCACTCGTCGCCGAGGATGCGGGTGCCGCGGTAGGCGGCGCGGAGGTTGTACGGCTGCGCCGGGGGCGCGCAGTGGTCCACCTCGTTGCAGAACGTCCCGGGCGAGCACTCGTGCGAGAGCGTGCACGCCGGCCCGGCGGTCGGGCTGCCGTTCGGCTCGTGAAAGAGGCACGCCGTGAAGCCGTCGCGCAGAGACGCGTCGGCGGCCTTGCGAACGGCCGCAGCGTCGACCGCCTCGGAGGCTCGCAGGCGGAGGTAGATACCGGGCAGGCCGCGAAAGTCCCAACCCTTGAGGTCGGCGTCGACGCGGTCACCGGCGAACGGCCCCGCCGCAGCCACCGTCCAGCCCTCGATGCGATCGCGCAGTGGATCGAACCTGGCGCCGAGCTCGGCTTGCACCCCGCGCTGACGCGCGAAGAGCGCCGCCTTGCGCGACTCGAGCACGCTCTGCGTGTGCTTCCAGTAGAGCACCGCCCACACGGCGATGACGACCGAGAACCACCCCCAGAGGCGCGGAGGTATCGTCGCCCAGGTGGCGCGAGCCCGCTTGCGCCGCGCCTGGTGGATCGACGGTAGCCCGCGGGGCCGTTCGGTCGTCTGCATCGTCAGCAGGGGCGCAGCGCGCCCCGCTCGCCTCAGTGGTGCTCGACCTTGGGGATCTGCCCGACCATGAAGCTCACGTTCGGGTAACCGGAGAGGGCGGCGGTCTGGAAGACGCTCTTCACGACCAGCGCGGAGACCGTCTCGTGCACCTGAAGGACGCAGACGCCGGGAAAGTCCTTCGACGACTTGCCGGGGTTGAGCGTCTTCCACTGCTCGCGGCGGGTCTTGAGGAACGCGCCGAGCTCGTCGATGCGCTGCATCTTGCCCTGGTCCTCGATGGCGCCCGTCGAGCCGGCCGGGTGGCCGTCGACGAGGATCTGGCGGCCGTTGATGGCGACCATCGGCGCGTCGAGCATGTCCATCGTGTTCTCGGCCTTCGGGAGCTTGACGCTCTTGTCGACCGGGATTTCGCCTGACGCCGAGAACGTCATGAGCAGGAACACCACGATGGTGACCAGGAAGTCGATCATGCTGGTGAGGTTGAGCGCAGCGGACACCGAGTGCCCGCCTCCACCCTCGACCCGCTTGCGCACGAAGCGCAGCGGCACGTGATGCATCAACCGTCGGCCGGGCTCGTGAATCGCCATGGCGTCTTCCTCAGTTGACCGAGAACGTCACGTTGAAGGCCGGGACGGGCTTCTTCGCGCCGGGGTACTCGCGCTTCGGCTGGTAGATCGCGTCGATGACGGCGATCAGGTCGCAGAACGGAACCTTGTTGTCGGTGTGCAGCACCGCCTGGTCGCGCTTCGTCGCCTCGGCGCCTCGGTACGTGCCGCGCGCCGTCCACTCGGCCTCGATCTTCTTCGCGAGGTCGGTGAAGCGAACGGGCTCGGCGGGGCAGGTCCCGGGGGCGACGCGATCGGCGTGCGGCCGCGGGACGTCGATCGGGGCCTCGACGGAGGTCTTGCCCTGGCGCCACTCGAGGACGAACTTCTCGTCGTCCGAGGTCGTGACCATCGTCACGTGCAGCATCTTCTCGGGGGTCTGCGGCTCGACCTGGTCGGTGCTCGGGGGCCCCGGCACCTGCGCGTCCGCGTTGACGCGCGCCATGTGCGACCACACGGCGGTGAGGAGGAGGAACGAGATGCAGCAGACGAGCAGGTCGATCATCGGGATCATGTTGATCTCGCTGTCGAGCGATCGTCGCCCGCCTTTTCCGCCTGAATCGACGCTTACGCCAGCCATCTACGAAGCTCCTCTCGGCAAACTACCAGTGCGACCGGGCCTCACCTCCCCGCGCGTCGCTCCTCCGAGCGCTCACGACTTGCGTGCGCGCTGCGGAGGGAGCGGGTCGCGAGGAGCGAGCCTCAGGCCACGTTCTGGAGGTTGACCTTCTGGCGGTTCGACACGATGAGGTTGAGCACCTGCACCGACGCCTCGTTGATGTCGTCCTCGAGCTGCTGCGTCTTGCCGTTGAGCACGGCGAAGCCGATGAGGCCGATGATGGCGACGATGAGGCCGAAGGCCGTGCAGTTCATGGCCTCCGAGATGCCTTCCGCGAGGATGCGCGACTTCTGGCTCGGGTCGACGCCCTCGCCGCCGACCGCGCCGAAGCTTCGGATCAGGCCGCCGATGGTGCCGAGCAGACCCGAGAGCATCGCGAGGTTGGACAGCAGCGCGAGGTAGCCCGTGCGCGTCGAGATCTTCGGGATCTCGCGGAGGGCGGCCTCGTCCATCGAGGCCTGAACCTCGTCGTCGGGACGGTTCACCTTGACGAGGCCGGCCTGGACGATGCGGGCGAGCGGCGCGTTGGCCGTCGAGCACATCTTCACGGCCTTGGCCACGTCACCGGCGAGGATGCACTTCTGCATCGTCGCGAGGAACACGTCCTTGTTGATGGACGAGCCGAACAGGTAGAGCGAACGCTCGATGATCACGCCGATGGTGAAGATCGACCACAGGACGATCGGGTACATGCCCCAGCCACCCTGCTGAAAGTGCTTCCAAAGATCAGCCATCTCGTTCCTCCTGAGCGTTCCTCGTGCGACCTGTCGACCTGTTTGGAGCGCTTCTGGCGCCCCGGCACCCCGTCGGCTCGACGTGGTGGCGCGCACCCTACTGGAGCGCGGCCGACCGCGGCAAGTACCGACCGACGGTGCCTGCGTCCGCGACCCCGTTCGGTGGAGCTCGTTGCTCCTCACGCCCGTGCCCGCGAACGGAGGGCATGATGCGGAGCCGGACGCCACCTCGTCAAGAGAGATTGGCGTTTGCGCGCGCTTTCCGTCGAGGCGACAAATTTATGCCCTCGCTGACCTGCCCGGACATCGCCCAGCGAAGCCTCCGGAACGACACCGCGAAAAGAACGTGCATGAGCCTGCCGCACTCGCTTGCAAATGCGCGAACGCCGTCGCTATAGTCGCTGGCCGACGGACGGTGGTCCGGTGCGCACCGCGCGCACGGCGCTCCCGGGAGTCCCCGTCGAGCCATGAATTCCCGCGGCGGGGCAGCGTCCCCGCCACCGCAAGAGAGCGTCGGAAAGGAGCCCCGAGGATGCATCTTCTCCTTCTGGTCGAGCAAGCAGCAGGCGGCGCAAACGACACTGGAGCGTTTGCCGCGTTCAAGGAGAACCCCTGGTTCCTCCTGCTCAACCTGGTCTGCTCGGCCATCGTCGTGACCATCGTCATCGAACGCCTCTGGTTCCAGATGAGCCGGTACCGCGTGAACTCCAAGGAGTTCTTCGCGCAGATCAAGAAGCTCGTGGCAGCCGGCAACATCGATCGCGCCATCAAGCTCTGCGACGCGAGCGACTACCCCATCCTCCAGCTCGTCAAGAGCGGCCTCACGCACGCCAACAAGGGCCCCGAGGAGATCGACGCCGCCCTGAGCGAGAAGCTCTCGGACATCAAGCCCGCCGTCGAGAAGCGCATCGGAACGCTCTGGTCGCTGGCCAACATCGCGACCCTCATCGGTCTGCTCGGCACCGTGTCGGGTCTGATCCACACCTTCGGCGCCGTCGCCGCGCAGGGGCTCTCGCAGTCCGACAAGCAGCGCATCCTCTCGAACGGCATCGCGGAGGCCATGTACAACACGGCCTTCGGCCTCGGCATCGCCGTGTCGTGCATGATCGCGCACGTCATCCTCCACACGCGTGCGAAGAACATTCAGCACGACCTGGAAGGTACGATGGAGCGCGTCTTCAACCTCTTGACGATCACGCACAAGTCCGGCGGCTTCTGAGCCGACGCGGAGGCGATTCGTGGCGGATGTACCCGAGCAGCTGACCGCGGCGCAACGGTCGAGGATCCGACGGCTGTCACAGCCGAAGGAGCCTCAACCGGGCGAAGAGGCGGGCGAGCTGAACATCGTTCCGTTCCTCGACATCATCATGAACGTGTTGATGTTCGTGCTGGCGACCGTCGCGGTGACGTTCACCGCGACGATCGACTCGACGCCCCCTGCCATCGGCGGCAACGCCACGCGCAAGGGCATCGACCAGCACTCGCTCAACCTGTCCGTGTTCATCGTCAACGACGGCTTCGCGCTGAAGGCGTCGGGCGGCAACATCGCCACCGGCTGCCAGACGCCGGGGCCCGGGCTCGCCGTTCCCAAGGCGAGCGGCGACTACAACTTCCTCGGCCTCACCGAGTGCGCCAAGCGCCTGAAGGACTCCTCCTCGGACTTCAAGGACGAGACCCAGGTGACGATCACCGCCAACCCGGGCGTCGACTACCAGACGGTCATCAAGGCCATCGACGCCCTGCGCCGGAACAAGGAGGGCGAAGAGCTCTTCCCCGACGTTCACTTCGGGGTTCCGCGATGACGGCGCCTCGTAGCAAGATCACGCTGGGAGCGCGGCAATGAGCACGGTCACTCTGGGAGCGGTGCAATGAGCACGGTCAAGACCAGGCCCGCCAGCGTCGTCAAGTTCAAGGGAGAGCTTCGGAAGGCGATTCGCAAGAACGCCAAGGACCCGGAGGTCGACTTCCTGAACATCACGGCGATGCTCGACATGATGACGATCATCCTCGTCTTCCTCCTCAAGGGGATGAGCTCGTCGTCCGCGTCGATCCCGCAGTCGAAGGACATGACGCTCCCGTCTTCGATCATCACCAGCGAGCCCGCGCAGGAGGGCACGATGGTGACCGTGTCCAAGACGCAGATCCTGGTCGGCGAGGACCCGAACCCGGTCGTCCTGCTGCCGAGCCACGACTCGCTCGCCGCCTCGGGCGTCGATGCACGCTTCAAGCGTGGCGGGCCCAACGACCTCTACATCGTGCCGCTGGCCAACGCGCTGCAGGCGTCGCGACAGGTCGACAAGCAGATCCGTTCGGCCAAGGGGCTCGAGCCCAGCTCGTCCGAGGCCATCGTCATCGCCGACTCGACCACGCCCTACCGCCTGCTCATCGAGGTGCTCTTCACGCTCGGCCAGAGCGAGTACGGCAAGTTCCACCTCATGGTGCTGAGCGGCGCCAAGCAGTAAGGCGCGCGCCTTCGCCGTCGCAGCCTCCATGTCCGACGAATCCGCCGACGAGTCGACGCTCGCCGCTCCCGGCGACTCGAAGCCCTGCCCCGCGTGCGGCGAGGCGATCAAGGCGGCTGCGCGCAAGTGTCGCTTCTGCGGCGAGGACGTCCACGCCTACGAGGTCGCCCGCAGCCTCGAGACCGAGCGCGACGTCTTCGTCGGCAAGCCGGCCATCGTCACCTCGGTGGGCGAATGGGCGCTCGTCGTCCTCACCGTCGGCATCGCGTGGCTCGTCTACTGGGTGCGCGCGCAGAGCGTGACCTTCCACGTGACGACCCAGCGCATCCTCGTCGAGCGCGGGCTCTTCTCGAAGACGCGCGACAGCGTCGAGCTGTTCCGCATCGACCACTTCGACCTGCACAAGCCGCTCGGCATGCGGCTGGTCGGGCATTGCCGCCTGCACCTGCGCAGCAGCGACACGAGCTTCCCGAGCGTCTCGCTCTACGGCATCCCCGACCTCGAGAAGCTCGCCGACACGCTGCGCGAATGCTCGCTGCGCGAGCGCAAGCGCCGCGCCGTCACGACCTTCGTCAACGCCTGATCCGCGCGCGGGTCGGCGCCGCCGCGAGGCGGGGCCGCGCCGTTCAGCGTCGGCTCGACCCACAAACGGCAAGCGGGGCGGACCCGAAGTGGGACCGCCCCGCTGCCTGGGTGCGCCTCGCGAGCGAGGCGCCTCCGTCGACCGACCCTCGCGGGTCGGCCGGCCGACCGCTCGGGTCAGCCTGCCTTCGCCGCCTCGACCTCGGAGTCGATGCGCATGCCGTAGAACGAGCGGTACACGAACACGAGCATCGCGAGGAAGAGCACCGACGCGATGGCGAGGCGCGCCTGCGGGTCGGGGAACATCTTCTCGGCGAGCTCGACGGCCAGCAGGCCGAAGAGGGTCGTGAACTTGATGACGGGGTTCATCGCGACCGACGAGGTGTCCTTGAAGGGGTCGCCGACGGTGTCGCCCACGACGCAGGCGTCGTGCAGCGGGGTGCCCTTCTCCTTGAGCTCGACCTCGACGACCTTCTTCGCGTTGTCCCAGGCTCCGCCGGCGTTCGCCATGAAGAGCGCCTGGTACAGGCCGAAGAGCGCGATCGAGACGAGGTAGCCGATGAAGAAGAACGACTCGGCGAAGGCGAACGCGAGCGTGCCGAAGAACACGGCGAGGAAGATGTTGAACATCCCCTTCTGCGCGTACTGCGTGCAGATCTCGACGACCTTCTTGCTGTCCTCGATGCTCGCCTTCTCGACGCCGTCGAGCTTGATGTTGGCCTTGATGAACTCGACGGCGCGGTAGGCGCCGGTCGACACGGCCTGCGTGGTCGCGCCGCTGAACCAGTAGATGACCGCGCCGCCGGCGATGAGGCCGAGCAGGAACGGCGGGTGCAGCAGCGAGAGCTTGCCGATGAGCGCCGGGTCGAGCCCGTGGGTGAGCGTCACGATGATCGAGAAGATCATGGTCGTGGCGCCGACGACGGCGGTGCCGATGAGCACGGGCTTGGCGGTGGCCTTGAACGTGTTGCCCGCGCCGTCGTTCTCCTCGAGGTAGCCCTTGGCCTTCTCGAAGTCGACGTCGAAGCCGTAGTCCTTCTTCAGCTCCTCCTTGATGCCGGGGAGGGTCTCGATGATCGAGAGCTCGAAGACCGACTGCGCGTTGTCGGTGACCGGGCCGTACGAGTCGACGGCGATGGTGACCGGGCCCATGCCGAGGAAGCCGAACGCCACGAGGCCGAACGCGAAGACCGGCGACGCGTCGGTGCCGTTGAGGGTCATCAGGGCGGCGAGGCCCTGACCGCTGACGAAGTAGGCCGTGCCCATGAGGGCGATGAGGACCATGCCGAGCCAGAACGCGCTGAAGTTGCCGGCGGTGAGGCCAGCGAGCACGTTGAGCGACGCGCCGCCCTGGCGCGAGGCCGTGACGACCTCACGGACGTGGCGCGACTCGGTCGAGGTGAAGACCTTGACCATCTCCGGGATGATGGCGCCCGCGAGGGTGCCGCAGGTGATGATGGCCGAGAGCTTCCACCACGCCGTGCCGTCGCCGAGCTCGGGGATGAGCACCTTGGAGACCGCGAACGTCGCCGCGACGGAGACGAGCGAGGTGATCCAGACGAGCTGGGTGAGGGGCGCCTCGAAGTTCATCTTGTCGGCGTCGCCGTACTTGGCCTTCGCGAGGGCCTCGTTGACGAAGTACGAGACCGCGCTCGCCACGACCATCACGATGCGCATGACGAAGATCCAGACGAGCAGCTGGACCTTGAGCTTGTCGGCGTCGGGGCTGCCCGCGCCGACCGCGAGCAGGATGAAGCTGATGAGCGCGACGCCGGTGACGCCGTAGGTCTCGAAGCCGTCGGCCGACGGGCCGACCGAGTCGCCCGCGTTGTCGCCGGTGCAGTCGGCGATGACGCCGGGGTTGCGCGCGTCGTCTTCCTTGATCTTGAAGACGATCTTCATGAGGTCGGAGCCGATGTCCGCGATCTTCGTGAAGATGCCGCCCGCGATGCGCAGCGCCGAGGCGCCGAGCGACTCGCCGATGGCGAAGCCGATGAAGCAGGGGCCCGCCCAGTCGCCGGGGATGAACAGGAGGATGGCGAGCATGATGATCAGCTCGACGCTGATGAGGACCATGCCGATGCTCATGCCGGCCTTGAGCGGCAGGGCGTAGACCGGGTAGGGCTTGCCGCGGAGCGACGCGAAGGCGGTGCGCGAGTTGGCGAAGGTGTTGACCCGGATGCCGAACCACGCGACCGCGGAGCTGCCCGCGATGCCGATGAGGCTGAACAGCAGGATGACGACGACCTTGGCGACGCCGAGCTGCTGCGCGAAGCCGAAGTAGCCGACGATGACGACGGCGATGAGCGCCTCGAGGCGCAGGATGAACTTCATCTGCGTGACGAGGTACGTCTTGCACGTCTCGTAGATGAGCTCGCTGATCTCGAGCATCGAGCGGTGGACCGCGGCCGCCTCGAGCTGCTTGTAGGCGACGAGGCCGAAGACCATGCCGAGGGCCGAGATGCCGATGCCGCCGTACAGCAGGTACGTCCCGGGCACGTTGCCGAGGAACATGACCTTGCCGAGCGCGGGGACGACGAGGTCGACCTCACCGCCGTGGGTCTCGGGCTTCGCCGAGGCGAGGCCGCTGAGGAGGAAGGTCGCGATCGCCGCGAGGAGCGACGAGGCGAGCGGAGCGAGGGGCGAACGGCGTGCGTCGCCGCGCGTGCACAGCGCAGAGGTCATGGTGAGCAGGTTCTCCGTGGAGGGTGGATGCCCGGAGTCGCTCGGCGGGTTCTCCCGCTTCGCGAGGTCGGGCTGGACGGACCTGCGGACTTGGCCGTCTGCCTGCCGCAGACGCTTCAGGACCGCTCGGCTCGAGGTCCCCAGCTGGCGTCGCCGCCCGCGGAGAACCCTCGAAACGGCCGGGCTCGTACCAAAGTTTCGCGCAGATGTCCACCCGGCCCAAGGGGCTCAGGCGTGCACGCCCGGAGCCTCGTGCCCCGACTGCGCCACGTACGCGGTGTAGCCCCCCCCGTAGACGCGCGGCCCCTCGGGGGTGAGCTCGAGCACGCGGTTGGACAGCGCCCCGAGGAAGGCGCGGTCGTGCGAGACGAACAGCAGCGTCGTGTCGGCCTCGGCCAGCTTGCGCACGAGCATCTCCTTGGTGAAGACGTCGAGGTGGTTGGTCGGCTCGTCGAGCACGAGGAAGTTGGGGGGGTCGTAGAGCATGGTGGCGAGCACCACGCGCGCCTTCTCGCCGCCCGAGAGGATGCGGCACGGCTTGTCCGCGTCGTCGCCCGAGAAGCCGAAGGCCCCGGCCAGCGACCGGAGCGAGCCGCGGCTCGCCTCGGGGAAGGTGCGCTCGAGCGTCTCGGTGACGCTCTCATCGCCTTCCAAGAGCTCCATCGCGTGCTGAGCGAAGTACCCGAGCTTCACGCTGGCGCCGACCGCCACGCGCCCCTCGTCCGGCTCGACCAGCCCGGCGACGAGCTTGAGCAGCGTCGATTTGCCCGCGCCGTTGACCCCCATGACGCACCAGCGCTCGCGCCTGCGCACCAGCAGGTCGAGGCCGTCGTGCACGACCTTCTTGCCCCAGCGCTTGGTGACCGACTCGAGGCGCACGACGTCCTCGCCCGAGCGCGGCGGGTTGCGAAAATCGAAGTCCTGCGCGCGACGGCGGCGCGGCGGCTCGACGACGTCGATCTTCTCCAGCTTCTTCACGCGCGACTGCACCTGCGCGGCGTGGCTCGCGCGAGCCTTGAAGCGTGCGATGAACGCCTTCTCCTTCTCGAGCATCGCCTGCTGGCGCTCGTACTGCGCCTCGCGCTGGGTGTCGGCGAGCTCGCGCTGGCGCTCGTAGAAGTCGTAGTTGCCGCTGTACGTCGTGAGCTCGCCGCCGTCGATCTCGACGATCTTCGTCGCGAGGCGGTTGACCAGCTCGCGGTCGTGGCAGGTGAGCACGAGCGCGCCCTCGAAGAGCTGCAGGAACTGCTCGAGCCAGAGGATCGACTCGAGGTCGAGGTGGTTGGTCGGCTCGTCGAGCAGCAGCACGTCGGGGCGCAGCAGGAGGATCTTCGCGAGCGCGACGCGCATCTTCCAGCCGCCCGAGAGCTTGCCGACGTCGTCCTCGATGACCTCCGCGGCGAAGCCGAGACCGTCGAGGATCTCGCGGGCGCGCGCCTCGAGGGCGTAGCCGTCGAGGCTGTCGAAGCGGGCCTGCACCTCGCCGAACTCCTCGACGAGCTGGTCGAGCTGGTCGGCCTGCGCCGGGTCGCCGAGCGCGTGCTCGAGCTCGTGCAGGCGGTGTCCGACGGTCGCGACCTCGCCCGCGCCGGCCATCGTCTCCTCGAGGACCGACCGCCCGCGCATCTCGCCGACGTCCTGGCTGAAGTAGCCGACGGTCACCCCGCGATCGACGACGACCTGCCCCGCGTCGGGGGCCTCCTCGCCGACGATCATGCGGAAGATGGTCGATTTGCCCGCTCCGTTCGGGCCCACCAGGCCGACCTTCTCGCGCGCGAACACGCCCATCGAGGCTTCGAGGAAGAGGACCTGGCGGCCGTGCGCCTTCGTGACGGAGTCGAGTCGGACCATCGTGGGGCGCGCAGCATGGCACCACTTTGCGGGATGGGAAGGGCGCGCATTCGACCTTCTCGCGCACACGGAGGGTTGCTTGTGGGCGAGGGCGCGTGCTAATCCCCTCTGACGTCGAGTGTCGGCGAGGCTCCTACGGGGCTTCGGGCTCGCTCCTCGATGCCGCCTCGAGGTCGTCCGGTCGGTGCCGGGTCCTTGGCGGTACGGGAGCACGTCACGCTGGAGCCCCAGCGCGACATCGCGACGGTCACGCAGCACCCCTGCGCGCGCCGCCCCTGCGGCCGCGCGTCGTCCCCGCCCCCAAGGAGGCTCAGAGCTCTCTTCATCATGAGCAACGCCAGCGCCGCATCATGAGCAACGCCAGTGTCCCCGCGCACGACTCCGACGGCCCCGACGCGCCGAGCGAGCCTCCGTCGGACCCGTCCGTGCCGCCGTCCGACGCTCCGCCGTCGCCCGGTTCCTCGCCGTCCGGTCGGCCGACGACGGGCCCGGCGAGCAGCGCGCCTGGCAGCAAGCTCCCCCCCTCGCCCATCGCCGACGCTCTGTCGACGCTCAGCGACCGCGGGCTGCGGCGGTTGCTCGGCGCGCGCACCTTCCTGCGCGGGCTCGACTACGCGCGCCGCCGCGTCGTCGAAGAGGTGCAGATCGGCCAGGCCGGAGCGGTCGGCAAGGTGCGCGGCTCGGACTCCGACCCCTACATCGTGCGGGTCGACCTCGCGCCCGAGGGCATCCAGTCCAACTGCACCTGCCCCGCGTTCGCGAAGGCCGGCCAGCACTGCAAGCACGTCGCCGCGCTCCTCATCTCGGTGCGCGACCAGGCGCGCGGCTCGCACCCTCGGCGCGAGCAGCCCCCGCCTCCGCCCCCCCAGCCCCAGCTTCCGCAGACGGCCCACGCAGGCGGCGAGGGCAAATCCCGCCGCCGCGATCGTCGCCGACGCGGCGTCCCGAGCTCCGGCGCGCCGCTCGCGCCGATGCAGAGCGGCGGTCGCGACGTCTCGACGCCCCCGCAGGCCGACGCGATCGCGCGCTCGACGGGCATCGGCGCGTGGCTCCCCCCCCCGGGCGTCGCGGCCTGTCCGCCGATCGAGTTCCGCGTGCACGTCCGCCAGCAGGCGCTCACCGTCACGGTGCTCGACACCGACGTGCGCCAGCCGCGCCTCCCCTCGCAGTTTCTCGCGTGGCAGGCGCTCCAGCCCACCCCCGAGCGCGACGCGCTGCGCCTGCTCGCCCGCCACGAGAGCGGCAACCCGCGCCACCCCGCCGTGGACGTCCGCGGCGAGGACGTCGCCGATCTGCTCCCGCTGCTCGTCGGTCGGCGCGTGCTGCTCGAGCCGGCGCTCATGCAGCTTCGCTTCGCCGACGAGCCGATCAAGCCCCGCTTCGACCTCGAGATGGTCGGCGGCGAGACGATCGTCGCGAAGGCCAGCTTCGAGCGCCCCGGCGACAAGCGCCGCTTCTCGCTGCTCGGCGGCGGGTGGTTCGAGGGCGCCCCCGGCTGGCACATCGACACCACCGAGGGCATCGCGCGCCCCATCGATCGCCGCACCTCCCCCGCGGCGCTGCGTCGCCTGCTGCGCTCGCCCACCATCGCCGAGCACGTGGGCGACCTCGTGCAGCTCGTCGTGTCGGGCCTGCCCAGGGTCGCGCTCGAGGTCGGTGCCGAGCTGCCCGATCTCAGCCAGGTCGCCGACGTCGTCGATCTCGAGCCCACGTTCCGCATGCGCGCGGGGGGCTCGCTCGTCGAGGCCAACGTGTCGCTCATCGCGGCCTACGGCGACACCGAGGTGGCCGTGCGCGCCGACGGCATCTCGCCGCCGGTCATCGTCAAGCGCCCCGAGGAGGGCCAGAAGCGCGCCCGCTGCATCCGCTGCGACATCGTCGCGCAGCAAGACGCCGCGCAGCGGCTCATCGGCCTCGGGCTCCAGCCCGACGAGTCCGGCCAGTCGTTCGTCGCCACCGGCGAGCGCGCCATCAAGTTCTGGTCCGAGGGCATCGGCTCGCTCCCCGAGGACTGGGACCTGTTCGTCCCCGACCAGCTCGTCGACACGCACGTTCGCGGCGCGCCCATCACGGTGCACGCGCGCGTCTCGTCCGGCATGGACTGGCTCGCGCTCAAGGTCAGCTACGAGTCCGACGGCGTCGCCGTCTCGCGAGACGAGCTCTCGCGCTGCCTCTCGGAGGGCAAGAAGTACGTGCGCCTCGACGACGGCTCGTTCGCGCCGTTCGACGCCGACAAGGTGCGCGCCATGCTCGACCGCGAGGTCGAGCTGCTCGTCGCCGCGGGCAAGGGGGGCAAGTTCGGCCTCGCGCAGGCCGGCCGCCTGCAAGAGCTCCTCGGCCACGCCGACGAGGCGAGCGTGCCGAGCGCGACGCGCGACCTGTTCGGCAAGCTCGCGAAGATCGACAGCATCGAGCCGGCGAAGAAGCCGCGTGGCCTCAAGGCCACCCTGCGCCCGTACCAGGAGCAGGGCCTGTCGTGGCTCAAGTTCGTGCACGACATCGCCTCGGGCGGCGTGCTCGCCGACGACATGGGCCTGGGCAAGACGCTGCAGACGATCGCGCTGCTGCTGCTCGTGAAGAACGAGACGAAGCGCGTGCGCGCGCTCATCGTCGCGCCGACGAGCGTCGTCACCAACTGGGTGCGCGAGATCGAGCGCTTCGGGCCCACCCTCACCGTCGCCCTCTGGCACGGCCAGGGGCGCAAGGAGCAGGCCGACGAGCTCGAGAAGGCCGACGTCGTCATCACGAGCTACGCGCTGCTGCGTCGCGACGAGGAGCTCTTGCAGGAGCTCGACCTCGACTACGCGATCCTCGACGAGGCCCAGCACATCAAGAACCCGCTCTCGGCGACGGCCAAGGCCGCCAAGCGGCTCAAGGCCAAGCGTCGCCTCGCGCTGACGGGCACGCCGATCGAGAACCGCCTCTCGGAGATCTGGTCGATCTTCGACTTCGTGTCGCCGGGGCTGCTCGGCCCGCTCGACCGCTTCGAGCAGCGCTTCGCGCGCCCCATCTCCGACGGCGACCACAAGACGGCCGTGCGCCTGCGCGCGACCATCCACCCGTTCATCCTGCGCCGCACCAAGAGCGAGGTCGCGAAGGACCTGCCCGAGAAGATCGAGATGGACCAGATCTGCGATCTGGCGGGCGACCAGCGCGCGCTCTACGCGCAGGTGGCGCGCGAGGTGCGCGCCCAGGTGCTCGGCGAGGTCGACAAGCTCGGCGTCGGACGCGCGCAGATCCAGATCCTGGCCGGCCTCACGCGGCTGCGTCAGGCCGCGTGCGACCCGCGCCTGCTCGGCCTTCCCCGCGCGTTCACCGACGAGGACTCGGGCAAGCTCGCCGCCCTGCGCGAGCTGGTCGGCGAGTGCGAGGCGGGCGGGCACAAGGTGCTCGTCTTCAGCCAGTTCGTCACGATGCTGCAGCTCATCAAGACGGCGCTCGACAAGGACGGCATCACCTACGAGTACCTCGACGGCTCGACGAAGGACCGCGCCGAGCGCGTCGACCGCTTCCAGAACGATCCGGGCTGCACGGTGTTCCTCATCAGCCTCAAGGCTGGCGGCACCGGCCTCAACCTCACGGGCGCCGACACCGTCATCCACTTCGATCCGTGGTGGAACCCGGCCGTCGAGGACCAGGCCACCGACCGCGCGCACCGCATCGGGCAGACGAAGGTCGTCACCGCGTACCGCCTCGTGGCCGCGGGCACGATCGAGGAGAAGATCCTCCAGCTCAAGTCGAAGAAGCGCGAGCTGGTGGCGACGGTGCTCACCGAGGACGCCGGCGGCGCGAAGAAGCTCACCAAGGCCGACGTCGAGGAGCTCTTCGCCGACTGAGCGCGCGCGAGGACGCGCGCGGTCGAATCCGCAGCCGCTGAAAACACGAAGGCCTCGCTCCCGAGCTGGGAAGCGAGGCCTCTGGGTGCGCGCCTCTCGCGAGGGCGCTCTCGGGTGCGGCTCAGGGAGTGGAGCGGCGCCCGTCGATCGTCATCAGGGAGTGGAGCCGCCCCGGGTTGGGATCAGGGAGTCGAGCCGCCCGTGCCGCCCGTGCCGCCGCCGCCGGCGTCGTTCGAGTAGCAGATGCCGCTCTGGCCGGCCTTGAAGCCGCAGGCGTCGCTGGTCGTGCAGCAAGCGAGCAGGCCGTTGGGCGGCGTCGCGCAGGTGGACGGGTCGCAGCTTCCGGCGCCGTCGGTGCCGGTA
Organism: uncultured delta proteobacterium; assembly: GCA_903893335.1. Classification (GTDB taxonomy): domain Bacteria; phylum Myxococcota_A; class Polyangia; order Polyangiales; family Polyangiaceae; genus CAITLX01. The sequence goes on from CAITLX010000931.1 coordinate 26,804, forward strand.
TCGGACTTGGTGTCGGTCTTCGCATCCGTGACCTTGCCGTCGGCGTTGCCGGCGTCGGTCTGGGTGAAGTCCTCGAGCCCATCGCTCGACCCGGAGCAGGCGGCGACAGCGGCGCCGAGGGCGAGCGCGCCAAGAAGCATGAACGGATGGTTGGCGAAACGGATGGTCATGCGACTGATCTCCCGGGGCAGGTCTTACTCAATGTAGTCGACGGACCCGGGACTGTACAGGCAAACTGTAGTGTCTCGCCGCCGTCTCCTCCGTCGCGGCGCCAATCTTGTCACTTTTCGCGCATTTCGGTGAACTCGGGCGCGCAACGGGGTGCGCGTCTGGAGTAGGCTCGCGCCATGCCTGCGCCGGCTGCCGAGCCGATCGTCCGCCCTGCACCGCTCCTGGCGGCCTTCGCCGTCGTGACGTCGGTGACGCTCGCCCTCGAGGTGCTGGCGACCCGACTTCTGTCGGTGTTGACCTGGTACTCGCTCGCCTTTCTCGTCATCGGGATGGCGCTGTTCGGCCTCACCGCCGGCGCGGTGCAAGTCTACCTCCGCCCCGAGCGCTACGCCCCTGCTTGCCTCGGGCGCGCGCTGGCCGCCGACGCGCTCGCGCTGTCCATCGCCATCCCCATCGGCTACGCGGGGCTGCTGCTCGTGCCGCTGCGCGTCGAACCGGTCGCGACGACCGCCGTGCTCTTCCTCGCCTTCGCGGCGATCCTCGCGCTGCCGTTCGTCGCCGCGGGGGCGGTGGTGGCCGCGGTGCTCACGCGCGCGAAGCTGCCGATCGGGCGG
>CAITLX010000932.1 GCA_903893335.1 uncultured delta proteobacterium
GCCGACCGGGTCGAGCGACGCTTCGTCTTGCGCGACGGCGCAGCCCACCCCGCGGGCTTCCCGAGCGTCGACTACGTCGGCTGGCGCGGCGGCGCGCGCGTGCGCTGGACCCCCGTGCACGCTCGGTTCGCGCTCGAGCCCCTCTTCGCCCTCGTGCGCGTCGACGGCGCGGGCGGGCTGACGAGCGCCGAGTGGTTCCCCCGCGCCACGACCTGGGGCCTCGAGGCCTCGCTGCGCGCCTCGTGGGTTCGCCCCGGGGGGCTCGAGCCCTTCGTCGCGCTGACCTGGCGGCGGTTCGTCTCGGCGCTCTCGCCCGAGCCCGGCGACGCGCTCGTCGCAGGCGGCGCGCGCGACGACACCCTCGCAGCCTGGGTCGGCGTCGCCTGGCGCGCGGGGGCGCCGACGGCCCGCTGAGGGCGCGGCCGCTTGTCGCACCGCAGGCCTGACGCTATAGGGTGAGGTTCGGCTGAGGGGTTGGGGCCCTCCGCAGCCGGGACACGACTCCGCCATCATGGACACGCTCTCGGCAGCCTTTCACCACGCCCCACTCCCGCTCGCCGTCATCCGCGGCGACGGCAGCCTGGTCGCGTGCAACGACGCCTTCGCGCGTCAGGCCCACGGCGCCCCCGCCGAAGCGCGCTTCTGGCCCGCCGACGACGGCGAGGCGCGCGCGACGCGCGACAAGTTCCTCGCGGTGCTGCGCGCCGAGGGCTCCGCCGAGGCGACCGCCGCCTTCCCCTCGCCCGACGGCGGGTCGGCGACCCAGCGCATTCGCGGCGCCGCCACCGAGCGCCCCGACGAGTTCGTCGTGTCGCTCGTGCGCGCCGACAGCGAGTCTCCCGTCCGCGTCTGGTCCGACGTGCAACGCCGCGCCGCCGAGCAGCTCGAGCGCGCCGTCGGCGGCTCGCGCGACGGCTTCTGGGACTGGGACATGGTCAACGACCAAGTCTACTTCTCGCCCCAGTGGAAGCAGCAGATCGGCTACGCCGACCACGAGTTCCCCAACGACTTCGCCGCCTGGTCCGACCACCTCCACCCCGACGAGCGCGAGAGCGTGCTCGCCAAGGTGCAGGCGGCCGCCGCGCACCCCGAGGCCGAGTTCGAGAACGAGTTCCGCCTGCGGCACAAGGACGGCACCTACCGCTGGGTGCTCGCACGAGCGGCCTTCGTGCTCGACGCGCAGGGCAAGCCCGTCTGCATGAGCGGGTCGCACATCGACATCACCGAGCGCAAGCGGCTCGAGCGCGACGCCGAGCGCGAGCGCGCGTTCGTCACCCGCGTCATCGACAGCATCCCCAACCTCATCTTCGTCAAGGACGCCGCGGGCAACTTCGTCCTCGTCAACGACGCCGTCGCCTCGCTCTTCCACTCGACCAAGGAGAGCCTCGTGCGCCGGCACAACGCCGACGTGCACGCCAACAAGGACGACCTCGCGCTCTACGAGTCGATCGAGGCGGTGGTGCTGCGCGAGGGCAAGACGGTCGTCGCCGAGGAGACCTTCGCGCCTCCGGGCGAGTCGCCGCGCACCTACATCACGACCAAGGGTCCCATCGAGTCGGCCACGGGCGAGCCCCTCGTCATGGCCACGTCGGTCGACGTCACCGAGCTCAAGCGCGTCGAGGCCGAGCTGCGCACGGCCAAGGACGCCGCCGAGGCAGCCGCGCGCGCCAAGTCGCAGTTCCTCGCGACGATGAGCCACGAGATCCGCACGCCGCTCAACGGCGTCATCGGCATGACCGATCTCCTGCTCGCGTCGCCGCTCACCGCCGATCAGCGCGACATGGCCGAGACCGCGCGCCAGTCGGCCGACGCCCTGCTCTCCATCGTCAACGATGTGCTCGACTACTCGCGCATCGAAGAGGGGCGCATGGAGGTCGAGTCGCTGCCGCTGCGCGTCGACAACGCCATCGGCGAGGTCATCGATCTCCTCGCCGATCAGGCCGAGCGCCAGCAGCTCGTGCTCCAGTCGTCCATCGGCCCCCGCCTCGGCCGCACCGTGGCCGGCGACCCGCTGCGCCTGCGGCAGGTGCTGCTCAACCTCGTGTCGAACGCGATCAAGTTCACGCCGTCCGGCGAGGTCACGGTGCGCGCGCGCACGACCGACGAGGACGACACGACCGTGCGCGTGCGCTTCGAGGTCGCCGACACCGGCATCGGCATCCCCGCCGACGCCATCCCGCGCCTCTTCCAGGCCTTCGTGCAGGCCGACGGCTCGACCACCCGGCGCTACGGCGGCAGCGGCCTCGGCCTCGCCATCTGCAAGCGCCTGGTCGAGCTCATGGGCGGCAACATCGGCGCCTACAGCACCGAGGGCCGCGGCAGCACGTTCTGGTTCGTGCTCCCGATGGCGCGCACCACCGACCAGATCGAGGTCGTCTCCGCGCCCTCCATCCGCGTCCCCGCCCCCGCGGTGCTCCCGGCGACGCCGTCGGCCAATCCCCTCCCCCGGCGGCGCGTGCTCGTCGTCGAGGACAACATCGTCAACCAGATCGTCGTCAAGCGCATGCTCGAGCGGCTCGGCTGCAAGGTCGACGTCGTCGCCGACGGCACCGAGGCGATCCTCGCGGCGTTCCAGGCGCGCTACGCGCTCGTGCTGATGGACGTGCAGATGCCCGGGCTCGACGGCCACGCAGCCACGCGCGCCATCCGCGCCCGAGAGGGCGACGGTCGCCACATGCCCATCGTCGCGCTGACGGCCAACGCGCTCGCGGGCGACCGCGCCAAGTGCATCGAGTCGGGCATGGACGACTTCCTCGCCAAGCCCGTCGAGCTCGCGCAGCTCGAGCGCACGCTCGCCCGGTGGAGCGACGACTCGGTCATCGCCGACAGCTCGCCCTCCATCGAGCCCTGAGCTCCCGCGCACCGACGGCGGGCCCCTCGTCCGCGAGCCCCGCTCGCCCTGCGACGACGTCACGAAGCGATGACGTACGCCTGCTCGCGAAAGATCCGCAGGCACGCAGCGGCAGCGGCAGCGTCGTAGAGCCGCCCGGCGTTTGCCTCGATCTCCTCGAGCGCCTTCGCGATGCCCAGCGAGGGGCGGTACGGGCGGTGCGAGGCCATCGACTCGACGACGTCGGCCACCGCGAGGATGCGCGCCTCCAGCAGGCCCTCCTCCCCTCGCAGGCCACGCGGGTACCCGCTGCCGTCCGAGCGCTCGTGGTGCTGGCGCACGATCTCGGCCACGGGCCACGGGAACTCGATGCCCTTCAGCACCTCGTAGCCCTGCTCGGCGTGCGCCTTGATGATCTCGTACTCGGCCGGCGAGAGCCTGCTCGGCTTGGAGAGGATCTCGGCCGGGACGGTGATCTTGCCCACGTCGTGCACGCCGCCAGCGACCCGCACGCCGCGCACGCGGTGCTCGTCGAGGCCTAGCTCGACCGCGATGGCCGCGGCCAGCTCACCGACGCGCCGCTCGTGGCCAGCCGTGTAGGGGTCGCGCAGATCCATCATCCGCGACACCGCGGAGACCGTGCCGCTCATCGCGCGCTCGAGGTCGTGCACGTACTGCTCGGCTCGCTGCTCGGCGGCCACCTTGTCGGTGACGTCCTGCATGACGCCGACGACGACGGCGGCGCCGCCCACCCACGCCCGCGTCGCCTGCGCGCCTACGCGCAGGTTGCGCCGGCGGTCGTGCCGCACGAGGAACTCGATCGGCACGACGGCCACGTCCCCGCCGAGCAGCCTCGCGAGCGCGAGCGCCACGCGCTCTCGATCCTCCTCGGCGACGAGGGCCTCGAACGGCCCCCCTTCGACCTGCGTCATCGCGACGCCGAAGATCTCCTCGGCGCGTGGGTTCAGGTACGAGACGCCGCGCGCGTCGAGCATGAACACGCCGACGAGCGACTGCTCGACGAGGGCGCGAAACTTCTCCGCGCTGTCGGAGCGCTCGCGCTCCGCGCGCCGCTTCTCGGTGACGTCGGTCACGACCACGGTGACGGCCGGTCGCCCGGCGAACACGATGGCGTGCGACGCGACCTCGACGTCGATGATCGTCCCGTCCTTCTTCTCGTGCCGCCAGCTCTCGCTGCGGGCCGCGGCCTCCGAGCCGTCCCCGTGGGCGCGCTCGCTCGCGCGCGTCGCCGACTCGGGAGGCCGGATCGCGTCGACCGTCAGGTCGAGGAACTCGTGGCGCTCGTACCCGTAGGTCGCCACCGCCGCGTCGTTGGCAGCCAGCACGCGCCAGCTCTCGGTGTCGTACACGAAGGTCGGCAGCGGGTTGGCCTCGAACAGCAATCGGTGCCGCGCCTCGCTCGCACGCAGCGCCACCCCGTCGCGCCGCCGCTGCACGATGCGCCAGATCTCCTCGCTCAGCAGCCGCAGCGTCGCCACGTCCGTAGAGGTGTAGTCCGACGCCTTGTTGCCGACGCCGACCAGCATGCGCACGAGGCCCCCCTCGAGGACGGGCACGCTCGCGACCCGTCGCAGCGCCGCGTGTCCGTCGGGCAAGCCGCGCTTGTTCGGCGCGCCCTCGTAGTCGTTGAACACGACCGGCGCCTTGGACCGGAACGCGTCAGCCCAGATGCCGGCTCTCGCGATCGGGTAATGGGCGTCGTAGGCGGCGGTGCAGTACTGCCCGAGCGTGCGCTTCGACCACGCGACGAGCTCCAGGTTCTCCTGGTCGTCGTGCACGAAGTGGAGGAACGAGATCGGGCTGTCGGTCAGCTCCTCGGCGAGCCGCAGCGCCTCCTGCATGAACGCGCGCTCGTCGAGGCGCTCGGCCATGCTCGGCAGCGCGAGCAGCGCCGTCACGCGGTCGTGCAGCAGGGCGAAGTGCGCGCGCGTGGCCTCGAGCTCCGCCCGCCCGCGCTCGATCTCCTCGTTCTGGATCTCACGCTCGATCTGATGGAGGTGAAGCTCGCGCGCGAGCCGCTCGGGCTCGTCCGCCGGGGGCCGCGCCTTCGCCCCCCCCGCGCGCTGCGCGAGGCGTCTCTCGGCCTGCTGGCGCAGATCGTCGCTGACGTCGCTGGCCTTCTCGCCGCTCCGCTTCACGCTCTCCTCCTCCCTCGACCCGGACGCCTTCGCGCGCAGCGACGGGCCGCAGCGAGTATGCGGCACGCGCCGACGGCCAGGCAAGAAAGGCACGCCCCCAATCGCCCCCGGGAGGGCCAGCTCTTATTGGGTGGGAGACGTCAGAGGCGCGCGGGAGCCCACAATCGCCCCCGGGAGATCCAGCTCTTACTGAGGGGGAAACACGCACGGGCCCGCGCAGGTCTGCTCGATGCGGCCGGTGCGGAAGAACGTGGCCGCTTGCCGGTAAGCCTCGGGGAGCTTGCGGACCCAGTCGTGCGGGTCGCCGCCGACGGTGGGGGGAATGTCGGTGAGCGGGGGCTCGGGGAGATTGAAATCGAACTCGATGAGCCCCGAGCCCGTCGTCGGCATCGCGACCTCGTCGAGGCCCCAGATGGGGCGATTGACCGGAGCGAGGTTCTTCGCGCCGACGGCGCGCGCGATGAGCTCGGCGCCGAGCGTCGTCACCTGGTGGTCGCCGAGCGCGGCGTGGATGAGCACCTGGTGCTCGGGAGTGCCGGGCAGCATGTTCGAGGTGATGTGCGTCATGTAGCCGGTCGGCTCGGTGCGGTCCCACAGCGTCTGCACGAGGCCGAGCGCCATCTGGATGTCGAGGCCCGACGCGTACACGCCGCGCATGATGCCGAAGAACTGGTCGAAGTCCTCGCTGCGCGTGAGCAGCAGCACGTAGGGACCGCCGGGCTCGCCGAGCATGCCGCGCGTGACGTCCGTGCTGAGCCCCATGTACGTCGTGCCGAAGATGCCCCCCTGGCTGTCGCCTCGGTAATACGACTGCGTGGGGTCGATCGCGCTCTTGCCCTCGAACTGCACGGCGGCGTCCTTGTAGAAGCGCCCCTTCATCATGCGCATCGCGAGCAGCGAGTTGAGGATGCCCTGGTGCTGGCGCCCGACCACGCCGCTGAACGTGCCGACGCCATCGACCAGCGCGCTGACGACCATCGACTCGTCGCTGTCGATCTGCGCGACCTGATCGCCGCCGCACAGCCCGATGAGCGCGACGCTGAACGAGACGAAGTCGCCGTCGTCCGAGAGCGTCGCGAGGTAGCCGTTCTGCCCCTCGTGCATGTCGCCGAGCAGCCCGTGGCCGCTCTGCAAGAGCGCGCCGGGCGTGCCGGTGGTCGCGCTGTTGGGGACGTGCACGACGAAGCCGTAGTCGGCCCAGCCGTTCTGCTTGGGGAGCCCGTCGTCGCCGATCACGAGCTTGCCGCGCGCGGCCACCTTGTCGAGGTAGAGCGGCACGTGCATCAGCCCGTGGATGCGCCGGCGGATGGACGGGTTGGGGTTCTCCTCGACCTGCACGATCTGGTAGGTCGGCCCCTCGGCGCCGACGAGCGCGAGCGCCTCGTCGCGCATGTGCAGGAGCCACCTCGTCTGCACGTCGGTGCTCGAGGTCGTGAAGTCCCAGGCGAGCTGGAGGTCGGCGCGCGCGACGCCGGCGGCGGCGAGCGTCGCGAAGAGCTGCTCGTAGTGGCCGCGACGCGCCTCGATCGAGGCCTCGCTCGACGGCGTGCCGTCGCGGAGCGCCGCGAACGCGGGCGACGCGGGGAGCGCCGCGCCCGAGGCGCCGACCACGCGGCGGATCGCGACGACGTAGCGGTGCGCGTCCTTCATGCGCACGACCGGTCGCACGATGAATGCGCGGTCGGCGTCGGTCGCCGCCGACATGTCGAGCTCGGAGAAGTGCGCCACACGCTCGCCCGTGTCGGCGTCGAGCACGACGGTCGGCGAGGCGTCGGCGAGCGACGCTGCCGGGTCGAGGTGCGTCGGCAGCCCCGTCACGGTGGCGCCGGGGAAATGCGCGAGCAGGCTCGCTCCGGGCGAGAAGCCGTCGAGCGTGGCGAACGGCGCCGGGTCGTCCTCGTAGCCCGCGGGGTGCGGCAGGCTCGCGCGCGTGAACGAGAGGCGACGCCC
>CAITLX010000933.1 GCA_903893335.1 uncultured delta proteobacterium
CGTAGGCGACCGCCCGCTCGCGACGCACCGCGACCGCCCAGCCGTGCGCGGGCAGCGAGCGCCCCGCGCCCACCATCGCCACGCCGTCGTCGGCGCGAAACTCCGTCGCCCAGGCGAGCGGACGCGCGAGCGCGCCGGGCGAGAGCTCGGCGCGGGTGAAGAGGTCGCGCCCCGCGAGCGAAGCCCCGACCGACAGCGAGCCCGAGCCGCCGGCGACGACGCGCGCCGCGTCGTCGACGAGCAGCACGCCGTCGGCGCGGTCTTCGAAGCGGTCGCGCGACAGCTCGCGCAGCTCGGTGGAGAGCGCCCCCTCGGCGAGGGTGCCCACGACCCACGCGCGGCGCACGCCGTCGCGCTCGACCGGCTCGACCCAGCGCAGCACCGCGCGCGAGCCCTCGAACTCGGCGGCGAGCCACGCGCCCGACGCGGGAGCGCCGGCGGGGAGCGGCGGCACCGTCGCAGGCGCCTTCGCCGTCGCCGGGCTCGACGCGCGCGCGATGGTGTCGAGCAGGGCGCCCTGCGCGCCGTAGATGGCCACCGACTCGAGCGGGCCCGAGCGCGCGAGCGTCTCGCGCGCCAGCTCGAGGCGCGCCTCGGGGTCGCCGATGCGCGCGTCCGTGAGCACCTGCCCGACGCGGTGCGTCGCCTCCGAGGCGTCGGCGAGCACGGTGTCGACGAGCGTCGCGACGTGGTCGATGACGGCGATCTCGAGCTGCCGCTCGGCGCCCTCGAGGCCGCGGCGCTGGATGGCGACCGTGGCGTAGGCGAACAGCGCGAGCGGCACGCTGCCGGTGACCAGCAAGGCCGCCGTCCACCGCGTGCGAAGCGAGGAGCGGCGTCGGCTGGTGGCGGGGCGCATGGCGGGCCTAGGCCGGCAGCAAGTTTCGATCCATCAAGGAATTCGATGGGTTGGAGGCCCGCCGGGCCCGCCGTGGTCCGCAATCCGTCGCAGGAGGTGACGATTTGCGTCACCGGGGGGCGGGCGAGGCTCGGGGCTCAGCGGCTGCCGTCGGGCACGACGATCTCGCCGCGCGCGACGCGCTCGCCGAGCGCGGCGACCCGGGCGACCGTCGCGGCGCCGAGCCCGGCGGCGTGCGGCCCCTCGTGCACCCAGTCGAGGGCCCCCTCGGCGATGCCGAACGAGCGCACGCCGGGCACGAAGGCGCCGCGCGCGACGTCGCGCACGGTGTCGAACGTGACGACGTCGACGCGCTTGATCATGCTCGTGAGGACGACGTCGGGCATCTCGTCCCACTGGTCGGCGTCCACGCCGATGGCGTGCGCGCCCATCTGCCGCGCGGCCTCGAAGACGCCCTGGCCGGTCGTGCCCGAGGCGTGGAAGACGACGTCGGCGCCGGCGGCGATCTGCGCGACGGCGAGCGCCTTGCCCTTGGCGGGGTCGCGGAAGGCGTCGGGCGTCGTGCCGGCGTAGGCCGCGTGCACGGTGCACGCGGGGCACGCCGCGAGCGCGCCGGCGCGGTAGCCCGCCTCGAAGCGGTGGATGAGCGGGATGTCCATGCCGCCGACGAAGCCGACGTGCGAGGTGCGGCTCTCGAGGCCTGCGGCTGCGCCGACGAGGAACGCCCCCTCCTGCTCGCGGAACACGAGCCCCGTGAGGTTGTCGGGCATCGGGCCGCCGTCGGGCGCGTAGTCGACGCAGGCGAAGCGCGTGCGCGGGAACGCGGCCGCGACCACGCGGGTGTCGGTCGAGAACATGAACCCGACGCCGAGCACGAGGTCGTAGCCGCGCGCGCCGAAGAGGCGCAGCGCGGCCTCGCGGTCCTCGGCGCCCGAGGGCTCGACGACCTCGACGCGCGCGCCGAGCTCGCGCGCGGCGCGCTCGATGCCGGCGTAGGCCGCGTCGTTGAAGCTCTTGTCGCCGCGCCCGCCGACGTCGAACACGAGCCCGACGCGCACGCCCTGCCCCGTGCCGCCCACGTCGGGGCGGCGCGCGGGCGCGAGGGTGGCGAG
>CAITLX010000934.1 GCA_903893335.1 uncultured delta proteobacterium
CACGCGAGCTGGCCGGCCGCGATGTGGCGACTCATCGGGCCGCACTGAAGGCGCGTCGGGCCCAACTTGGACGAAGCGCTTCCGCACGATGTCGGACGGCCGTCTGGGAATGGTACCGTTTCACGCTGGCCGCTCAGAAGTAGTCGACCGGATCCGGTCCCGGAACCGAGTCGTCGAAACCGAGTTCGCGCAGTCGCTTCGACATCACGCGAGCCTTCGACGCGTGCGGCGCGAGCGTGAGCAGCAGATCGCTCAGGAGCAACCCCAGCGCATCTCGAGTAGCCTCGGCGAGTTCACGCAGATGATTGACGTGCGGCTGAACCACCTTGGCCACGCCGCGCGGGGCCGCATACCATCCCTCGAACGGCGACCGGGTGTGCGCATAGTGTCGCACCATCGACATGCCGGCCGAGATGAACAGGCGGGCCTCCCCGCTCGCCTCGCGCCACGCGAGGGCGGCAGGGTCCGTGCTCCGCCCCTCCTCATCCTCGGCCATCGCCGTGAAGATCCCCGCGTCCACCCCGAAGGCCACACGGAGCGCCTCGAACCGGGCGGCGTGGTAGTTCCGCAAGTCCTCGTGGGCGTGCCGAAGCCCGCGCGTTTCCAGGAAGGCCTTGGGCAGGTCGACGAGCTCGTATACGCGGGGAGCAAGACCGCCTGGGGGCGGACCGATCGTCACGAGCGGCGCCGTCCCGCTCTTCGGGTTGGACGCTGCTCGCGCAGCAGCACGGGTATCGGCGGCCTTCCGTGCCCCTGCGCGGCGCTTCTTCGTCACGGCTGCCTTCGCAGCCGCACCACGGCGCTTGCGTGTGACCGCTGCCTTCTGGGCGGGCGCGAGTGCTGGCTTCTTCGTCGACATCAACGTGTCTCCTTCGCTCACTCAGCAACTTCTACGTACCCGGCGCTACCAGCCTACGCCGGCGCCGTCTACCCGGCCAAGCTCATCGAGGCGAGCCCGCTGCCCAAAGGGTTCCTGCCGAAGGCCGAATCGAACAAGGCCAAGACGTACCTGTACCCCGACGAGGACGCGAAGCTCATGGCGTGCGGGGAGGTCCCGCTGGCCAGGCGCCTCTGCTACGGCCTGCTCATCCGAGAAGGCTTCCGCGTCTCCGAGCTGCTCGGTCTCACCTGGGCCAACGTCGATCTCGAGCGAGGCGTCGTCTACCTCGACGAGAACAAGACCGACGACCCGAGGAGCTGGGTGCTCGACCCCGGGGTCGTCGAGGGCCTGCGACGCTGGAAGGAACACTTCGCCTGGAGGGCGCTCCCGACCGCGCGGGTGCTGCGTGACCGACACGACACCGTGGCGGACCGCTTCGAGATGGCGGAGCTCCTGCGCGACGCGCTCCGCGAGGCCGGCGTCGACCGTCCTCAGCTCTTCGAGCGAACCGAGACCCGGATGCCGCTGCGCGCCCACGACCTGCGCGCCAGCTTCGTCACGGTCAACCTGGCGCTCGGCAAGACCGAGGCGTGGATCACGGACCGCACGGGCCACCGTTCGTCCCAGATGATCTACCGGTACAAGCGCCAGGCCCGCACACACGCCGAGCTCGACCTCGGGGGGTTCCGGCCGCTCCACGAGGCCATCCCCGAGCTCGCGAAGGTCGGTCGCTGAGCAGCGTTCCCTGCCCCACGGTGCTGCCGTGGGGTGGGGGGCGGGCGCCTTCTTCTAGCCCCCGAAATCCCACTTCGGCAGGCCCGCTTGGAGCTGCATCCAAAACTGCATCCAGCTGCATCCAAAAAGCGACCCGAAGCGCGCTTTCCTGAATGATTTCAGTGGGCCAAGACAGACTTGAACTGTCAGCCAACGGATTAAGAGTCCGCTGCTCTACCAATTGAGCTATTGGCCCGTCGCCCGACGGCCTTGGCCGACGACGAAGAGGACGGCCTTCTAAACACGAGGCCCGCCCGAGATCAACCCGAAACGGCGCGAGGGGGCCGTGCGTCAGAAGAGCGAGTAGACGAAGGGCGCGAGGGGGGCGATGGCGTTGACCAGCGCGAGCACGCCGGCCAGCAGCAGCAGCACGCCGAAGACGGGGACGAAGCCGCCGAGGCGGTGCGCCCGGAGGGTCGCGACGGTGCGGGCCGCCGTGCGGGGCACGACGAGCGCGGAGGAGTACCAGGGGCGGCCGGCCATCACTTCACCAGCACGCTGCGGTTGACGACGAGCACGTCCATGTCGGTCCTCGCAAACATGGTCATCGCGTCGACGGGCGTCGACACGAGCGGGTAGCCGCTGGGGTTGTACGAGGTGTTGATGAGCACCGAGAGGCCGGTGCGCTGACCGTACGCCGTCAGCAGGCTGTGGAACAGCGGGGCCTCCTCGGCGGTGGCGACCTGCGCGCGGGTGGTGCCGTCGACGTGCAGGCCAGCCGCGACGCGCGCCGCGACCTCGGGGCGCACGCCGAACGCGTACTGCATCCACCGCGCGACGTGCAGGTGCTCGGGGGAAATCTCGAGGATGCGCGGTGCGTCCTCGAGCGTCATGGCGAGCGCGTAGGGGCGGAACGCCGCGCGCTCCTTGACCAGGCGGCTGAGCCGCTGCGCGAGCGGCACGTCGTCGGCGCGGATGAGGATCGAGCGGTTGCCGAGCGCGCGCGGGCCGAGCTCGAAGCGCCCCTGGTACCAGCCGACGATCGCCCCCTCGGCGAGGCGGCGGCTCACGTCGTCGCAGAGCGCCGCGTCGTCGGCGAACGTCTGGCGCGTCCACTTGCGCCCCTTCGAGACGACGCCGCGCTTGAGGTACGGGATGGCGTGCTCGGGGTCGAAGTGGTCGGCCAGCGCCACGTCGCTCGCCTCGTCGTACCCGGCGCCGAGGTAGGGGCCGTACGTCGTGGGGCCGGCCTGCGCCGCCGACTTGGTCGCGTCGTAGAAGAGCGCCGTGCTCACGGCGGTGCCGCCGTCGCCCGGGTCGGGCGGGATGTGCACGTTGCGGAACGGCCCGTCGCGCAGGATGCGCGAGTTGCAGACGCAGTTCATCGCGACGCCGCCGGCGTAGCAGAGGTTGTCGGACGGCACCTCGCGCTTGAGCCGCGCGCAAAGCTCGAGCACGCGCTCCTCGAGCACGAGCTGAAGGCTCGCCGCGACGTCGGCCCACCGCTGCGCGTCGGCGCTCACCTCGCCCTGCTCGCCGAACGACGCGAACGGGATGGGGTCGGTCGTCTTGCGAGCCGGACCGAAGGCGTCGGTGAGCTTCTTCGTGTAGGCGCCGCGGTAGAAGCTCTGGAAGTTGAAGTAGCTCTGATCGACCTGGTAGACCGTGTCGTCGGCGGGCAGGATGATCTTGCGGACCTCGTCGGCGTACTTGGGCGTGCCGAAGCCCGCCATCGCCATGGTGCTGCACTCGCTGTCGTTGGGCGAGAAGCCGAGCCACGCGGTGAACGCCGAGTACACGAGGCCGAGCGAGTTGGGGTACGCGACCTCGAGCACGCGCTCGACCAGCGGGCGCCCGTCCTTCCAGCTTCCGCGGTAGAGCGCGCTGCACGCCCAGTCGCCGACGGCGTCGACCACGAGGATCGCGGACTCATCGAAGCCCGACCCCATGAACGCCTGCACGGCGTGGCTGAAGTGGTGGCCGAGGTAGCTCACCTTGTCGGGGGCGACGTCGAGGCGCGACGAGATGGTGTCGATGGCCCAGAGCTTCTTGCCCAACCACGCCTTCATCGAGTTGACGAACTCGCGTCGCGAGCCGGGAAACGGCGCGAGCGCGGCGCACAGCACGCGCGAGAACTTCGCGTGCGGGTCCTCGTGGAACACGACCTGGTCGAGGTCCGCCGCCGAGAGGCTGGACTGATCGAGACACCAGCGCACCGCGTGGGTCGGGAAGTTGGCGTCGTGCTTCTGGCGGCTGAAGCGCTCCTCGGCCGAGGCGGCCACGACCTGGCCGTCGACGACGAGGCAGGCCGCGGAGTCGTGGTACCCGTACGAAACGCCGAGCACTTTCATGTGCGATGCCTCAGAGGTGCTTCAGGTGCGCGCTGTCGAACTCGACGACCCGGTGCTCGAGGCGGCGGCGCGCGGCGCGCGCCACGAACGGGCCGAGCAGGAAGTAGACGAGGCTCAAGAGCACGGTGGCGAGGCCGTCGACCATGCGCTTGCCGACGCGCAGCCACGCCTCCCACGCGCGCGAGAGGCGCACCTTGACGAACTCGACGCGGATCTCGCCGGGCGAGGCGCCCATGCGCCGGAGCATGTCGTAGGTGAGGTGCACGTGCCCCTCCTCGTCGTCGATGATGCTCTTGAGCGCGTCGCGCAGCGGGCCCTCGGGCAAGGCGCCGCGCAGCAGGCGGAAGCGCTGCGTCGCGTCGAGCTCGCCGACGTTGACGAAGGCGAAGATCTTCCAGGCCGGATCGTCGGCGGCGTAGAGATCCTTGCGCTCGAAGTGCATGGGGCTCGACAGCCCGCCCGCGTACAGGCGCTGCACGCTGCCGAACACGTCGGCGTGGCACTCCTCTTCGAGGCCGTGGGTGAAGATGACCGCCTTGGTGCGCGGGTCCTCGAGCCGCTCGATGGCGCGGTGCAGGTGCCACACGCCGTCGGCCTCGGTGACCTGGAAGCCTCGGATGGCGCTCGCGACGCGCTCGGGCGAGCGCCAGGTCAGCGCGAGGCTGAGGCGGATCTTCAGGTTTTCGATCGCGCTCCACATGGCCTTTTTCCCAGCTCCAACGGGTACCACCCGGCCCCGGAGGCGTAAAGAGGCGCACGCGGGCGCTAGCCGACCAGACGCCCTGCGCGGTAGTCCTCGAAAGCCCTGCGGATTTCGTCGTCGGTGTTCATCACGAACGGGCCGCGCCGCGCGACCGGCTCGCCGATGGGAGCGGCCGCGAAGACGAGCACGCGCGAGGGCTCGAGCGCGCGCAGCGAGAGCGCCTCGCCCGGCCCGAGCACCGCCACGCTCCCCGCATCGACCTCGCGCCCGAGGTCGCCCACCGCCGCGCGCCCGGTCGCGACGACCAGCATCACGTTGTGCGCCGGGGCGAGGCGCGTGCGCAGCCGCGCGCCGGCCTCGAGCCGCGCGTCGAGCAGCGTCGGATCGACCGCGACGCCCGTCACGCCCCCGCGCGCGCCGCCG
>CAITLX010000935.1 GCA_903893335.1 uncultured delta proteobacterium
GGTGCTGCTCAGCTTCTTCGGGCCCGGCCCGGACGAGCCCGGCTCGCCGCGCGAGCGCGTGCGCGCCCGGGTCCGGCGCGTCGTCGCGGCCTTGCCCGGGGCGCGCCCCGTCGAGGTCGGCGACGCGCTGCACCAGGGGCGCTTCTTCGTGCACCACGTGACGCCGGGCGAGCTCGCGCGCGAGGCCGAGGCAGCGGGCTACGACGTCGTGCACCACGCCGACGACGCGTCGACCTACCCGCACGCGGTGCTACGTCCGCGGCGCTGACGGCTCGTCGTCTCGCACCGCGTGCCCCTCGAAGCGCAGCACCCGCGACGCGAGCGTCGCGAGCGTGCGGTCGTGCGTCACGACGAGCGCGCTCCGCGCGGAGAGCGCGTCGCGCAGCACCGCGGTCACGCGGTCGCGCGCGTCGGCGTCGAGGCTCGCCTCGGGCTCGTCGAGCACGACCCAGTCGGCGTCGCGCAGGAGCACGCGCGCGAGCGCGACGAGCCGCCGCTCGCCCGCCGAGAGCGTGGTGACGCGCCGCTCGAGGGCCGCGCGCGCGGCGGGCTCGCCTCCGGCGAACAGGCGCCCGAGGGTGCGGACGATGGCCTCGTCGTCCGCGTCGGGGGCGACGAAGCGCACCGCCTCGCGCACGTCGTCGCCGTCGTCGAGGAAGGCCTGCGCGGGCAGGTACGCGACGCGCCCGGCGAGCGCGGGGCCCGCTGGCGTCGGCGCTCCCGCCACGCAGGCGTCGACGCGCCCCGCGTCGGGCGGGACGAGCCCGATGGCGAGCAGCGCGGCGGTGGTCTTGCCGCAGCCGTTGGGCCCCATGAGCGCGAGCGTCTCGCCGCGCGCCCAGGTGAATCGCGCCTCGACGCGCACGCACGCGCCTGGCTCGCCGAGCTGCACGACGGCGTCGAGGGCGACCTGCGTCGGCGCGGGCGCGCTCGGCGCCGCGCCCGGAGGGTCGTCGGTGGCGGCGGACACGAGGCGCTCGAGCGCCGCGAGGTAGGGGCGCGCAGTCGCGAGATCGGACAGGCCACGCGCGAAGCCGACGAGCGTGGGCAGCGCGGAGGCGGCGAGCAACCCGGCGCCGACCGTGCTCGCGGTGGGGTGACCGAGGGCCGCGCCGACGAACGCCTGCGCGTCGAAGCCGGCGCCGGAGGCGAGCGCGAGCCCGAGCGCGAGCGTGACGAGCGGCACGCTCCAGCCCGTGAGCGCCGCCAGCCCGTACGCGCGCCGCTCGAGGTGCGACCACGCGTCGACGTGCGACGCGATGCGCGCCATGTGCGCGGCGCCGAGGTCGTGCGCGCGGATCTCGGCGCGCCCGCGCAGGCCCGACTCGATGAGCCGCGCGACCGCCTGGTAGCGGTCCCACGCGCGCACGGCAGCCGCGGTCGCCGTGCGCGACGCGAGCGCGCCGACCGCGATGCCGCCCGCGAGCGCCGCTGCGCCGACGAGCGTGGCGCGCGCGCCGACCTCGACGACGGCGAGCGCCGCGATGGCGCCGATGGCCAGCACGTCGCCCGCGATCGACGGGAGCGTGAGGCCGACCAGCGCCTCGACCCAGGGGGCGCCGCGGGCGATCTCGTTCTCGATCTGCTCGCTGGACGGGAGCCGCGGTCCGCCCAGCACCGGGACGCGATCGAGCGCGCGCGCGAGCGCGCCGTATACGAGCGCACGCACGGCGACGGTCGCCCGGTGGATCGCGAGCGCGCGCAGCGCCGACACCGCGACCGACGTCGCGACGACCACGAGCGCGATCTCGAGGTGCCGCTCGCCCGCCAGCCACGCGGCCACCGGCAGCGTGAGGCGCAGCAGCCAGGTGACGGCCGCGACGGCGGCGCCCCGCGCGAGCACGCGGCGCGGCACCTCGGCTCCGAGCAGGCGCAGGCTCATGGCGTCGCGCATCGTACGCCCGCGCGCGGCGTCGCGGCGCGGGCTACCATCCAGGGGTGCTGCGCGCGGGCCCCGGAGAGGTCGTCATCCCGACGCGGGGCACGTGCATGCGCCCGTTCATCTGGCCGGGCGGCACGCTGCTGGTGCGGCGGTGCGGGCCGGACGACCTCGCCGTCGGCGACATCGCCGTCTGGTTCGACGGCGCGCGCATGCTCTCGCACCGGGTGGTGGCGCGCACGCCCGCCGGCGTCGTCACGCGCGGCGACTGGCTCGCGCAGCTCGACGAATCCTTCGCTCCCGAGCAGCTCGTCGGCGTGGCGGTGGCGTTCGCCTTCGCGCGAGGGCTCGGGTTTCGGCTCGACACGCGCGCCGCGCGAGCCTGGTCGCGCGTCGCGGCGCCGTCCGCGCGCGCTGCGGCGCTGGCGCGAACGGTCGTCGCGCGCGCGGTCCAGTCGGTCCGCGCGCGCGGTTGAGGCGTCACTTCGCCGGCGGCGGCGGCAGACGCGGAGCGTTCGTGCCGAACACCATCACCGGCTCGGTGTGGTCGCGCACTGTCGGCGCGACGTAGGGGCGCTTGGCATCGCCGGTGCGCGGCGTCTCCTGGCGGTCGTTCTGGCTCATGGGTGTCGAGGTCTCCGTTTGGGTATCGTAGCGCTTACCAGAGAACGAGCACGCCGCCGTCGGGGCTGCCGTTCACCGAGTAGGTTCCCAGCCCGACGTCGCCGAAGCCGTCGCCGTTCAGGTCGATGATGGCGCCGCTGCGGCCCGAGCAGCCGATGGGCGCGGTCGGTGCTGCCGCGCTGGCGGTCCAGTAGGGGGCGAACGCGGCGGGGACCGTGTACGCGACGTCGGCGGCGGCGGCGACGTCGGTCGAGGTCGTGAGCAACTGCGCGGCGTGCGAGCCGCTGAGGAAGTAGACCTTCGGCGTCGCGCCGTTCTCGGCCAGGGAGGAGAATACGACGTCGGGGACGGTGTCGCCGCCGATGAAGGACGTCGTCGTCGAGACGCCCGAGAAGGCGCCGCCGACGATGCAGTTGGCGAAGCCGTCGCCGCCGTTGGGGGACGTGAAGCCGTGCGACGCGGCGCTGTCGGTGAAGGCGCCCGGCGACGCGACGAGCGGGCCGGCCGCGACGCCGACGTGGACGTAGCCGGTGCCGAACGGTGCCGCCGCCGTCACGTACCAGCTCGGCGCTGCGATGCCGAGCGCGGGCTGGGTGCCTCCGATCGCGCCGAGCGGCGCCAGCGTCTCACCGAGTTGCGCGCCCGCGCCGCCGGTCGCGGTCTGGTCGGCGGTCGCCACGGCGATGGTGCCGCCCGCGGCTGCCTGCCCGTGGAACACGAAGACCTTGCCGCTGTTGGTCGCGCTTCGGGGCCCGGAGACGACGAGCGTCGAGCTCGCGGAGCCGAAGAAGCCGCGCATGCCGACGACCGACGTGCCGAAGCGCTCGGCCGAGCCCGCCTCGCCGACGATGGCGATGGCGCGACCGCCGTAGGGCGCTGCGCCGAGCGTCACGCTCGTGAAGGGCGTGCCAGCTGCGCGGCCGCGCACGACGTACACGGCGCCTGCCTGGCTCGCGTAGCGCGGCGCGGCGATGGCGAAGTCCTCGATGCCGTCGCCGTCGAAGTCGCCGACGCGCGCGACCATGTCGCCGAAGCGGCCGCCGGTGTAGCCGGCGTCGGCCACGGGATCGACGTCGATGACGTACTTGGCCGCGGTGTAGCTGAGGGCGGTGACGCCCGCGGCAGGCGGCCCGAAGACGTAGACCTTGCCGCCGTTGGCGTCGGCGGGAGCGCCGACGGCGAGCTCGGGCTTGCCGTCACCGTCGATGTCGCCGACCACCGCGAGCGCGCGGCCGAACTGTCCGCCCGGCCCGGTGATCTTCACGCTGGGCGTCGCCGGGTAGCCCGAGGCGCTGCCGTAGTAGATGTAGACGGCGTTGCCGTTGTTGGGGCCGACGACGAGGTCGGTGAGGCCGTCGCCGTCGAGGTCGGTCGAGCCGTCGAGCGTGCGGCCGTACTGCTCGTTGGAGCCGACCGCGCCGCTGCCCGCGAGCACGGTGGTGTTGAACTTCGCGCGCGTCGCCGTCGTCGCCGCGAGGGTGCCCACGTTGCCCGCCGCGTCGAACGCGCGGACCGCGAAGTAGTAGTCGTTCTCGATGAAGCGACCGCCGACATCGACGCCGTCGAGCTGGCCGGGCTGTGCGGGCGTGCCGGTGTAGGCGACGGCCTCGGCGGCGGCGAAGTTGGTCGCGTCGATGGGCGACTTCGACACGCGCACGTCGTAGCCGGCCGCAGCGGCCGCGCCGTCGGTCGGCGACGTCCACGCGAGGTGGAAGCTGGTGGCGCGGCGGCTCTTGACGGTCGCGACGAGCGACGAGACCGTGGAGGGCACGCTGGTGTCGACCGTCACCGCGATGAGCCCCGAGCCCTGCCCGCGCCCGGGGGCGCTGCTCGTGGTGGCCACGAGCTGCGTGGTGCCGTCCGGGAGGCTCGCGGAGAGCGAGGCGTCGCCCGACGCGTCGATGGCCACCGGGCTGCCGAGGTTGCCCGCGTCGGTCGCGAACTGCACCGTCGCACCCGCGACCCCAGCGAGGTCGGTGTGGACGGTGAGCGTGCCCTGCCAGCCGGGAGTGGCGGGGGCGGCGTCGCTCGCCGCGTTGAGCTTCGAGGTGGCCGCGGGTGAGGTCCAGGTGACGACCGGCGGGTTGCCGACCGTGACCGTGCAGGGGGACTGGAGCGCGCCGGCGTTGCCCGAGGGCTCGGAGGTCGTCGCCACGACCTCGCTCGTGCCGGTGGCGAACGCCACCGTGCCGAAATCGACGACGTTGGTGAACGCGTAGGAGCTGCCGGTCGCGTTGAAGACGCTGCCGTTGTGGGTGATGGTCACCGAGAGGGGCAGCGACGACGAGGCGATCTGCAAGAGCTGCTGCACGCTCGCCTGCGTCGTCTGGAAGAGCTGGCCGCAGAGCGGCGTCGGCTGAAGCGGAGACACCGTGGGCGTGATGCTGTCGACCCAGAGATCGACGACGCTGCTCGTGCCCGTCGTCTGGCCGACGTCGGTCACGTCGACGCGCAGCTCGGTGGCGTTCACGAGCGCGCCGCTCGCGTTCTCGTCGCTCTCGGGGAGCGTGACGGCGAAGTGCGCCGCGTAGGGGTAACCGCTCGGGCAGGCGTCGCCGCCGACCGCGTCGATGACCGTCTGCTTGCCGAGCGAGGCGAGCGTGCCGCCTGCGAGGCCGGCGAAGAGCTCGGCCTCGCCGCTCTGCGTGTCGCTGCACGCGACGACCGTGTACTGCGCGCCGAGGGCGACCGCGTCCTGGTCGCGGACGGCCTGCGAGCTGCTCGCCGCGAGCAGGTGCTTGGACACGTCGCCGTTGGTGCCGGTGACGGGCGAGACGATCTGCACCGCGGGCGCCTGCGACGAGCAACTGATGCCCTGCACGACCGTGGTGGTGGGGTTGCCCGCGCCGTCGCGCAGCGTGACGGCGACGTCGAACGGGGGGCCTCCGGGGCAGGTCACCGTTACGCAGCCGCCCGACTGGCCGGCGGTCGCCGGGGCGCAGGTGGAGGCGGCGCCGATGGCGGCGCAGAAATTGGAGCTGCCGGTGTCGAGCGCGTCGCTCGCGGTGGTGCCGCCGCAGATCTGGAACTGGAGCCCGGCGGTCGTCGCGTCGAAGTCGTCGGTCGGGTCGAAGTGCTTGCCGGCGAGCGCCGAGTCGACCGTGAGGTCGGGCGCCGAGGAGTCGACGGTGAACGTGCCCTTCGACGAGTGGCCGACGAAGCCCGACTTCGCGGTGCAGGCTGCCTCGATCTGGAAGTCGCCGTCGGGCTTGAGCGTCGCGTTGAACGTCGCCTTGCCCGCGCTGGCGGTGGACGGGAGCACGACCGTGCCCGCGGCGTCGGTCACCGAGAGCGAGACGGTCTGGCCGTCGGCCACGTCCGTCGTCACCTCGAACGCTGCCTGGTAGTCCGACCCGCTCTGGCTGACGCGGTCGCCGCCGTCGGCGACGGGCACGCCGTTGAGCAGCGCGTGGGTCGGCTTGCTCACCGTGCAGGTGGGGGCGCCCGCGCAGGCGACCGTGACGTTGGCGTCGACCGTGCAACTGGCGCTGCCGATCTGGGCCGAGAGCTTGGTGGCCCCCTGGGCGAGCTGCACGGCCGCGAAGGTCGCCGCGCCGGCCTTGATCGACTGCGTGCCGAGCTTGGTGGTGCCCGCGTACAGCACGACCTTCGTGCCGTCGTCGGCCGCCGCCGTGATCTTCACGTCGAGCTGGAAGCCGTTCGCGCAGAAGTCGCCGTCGAGGTCGTTCTTCTCGGTGAGCGTCGCGCCCGCGGTCGGCTCGAGGAACGCCGCGCTCGGGCACTTCACGCCCGAGTCCTCCGCGGTCGCGTCCTCGGACGTCACGTCGGCCGCGGCGTCGGAGCCGGCGTCCGCCGTGGACGCGTCGTCCGTGGGGAGAGGGGTGACGTCCTCGCTGCTGCTCGAGCAGCCGGTCGCTCCCGCCGCAAGCCCAACGCCCAACAGTGCCGCCCAACCGAAGTACGTGCCGGTCCGCATGGAATTCTCCCCTGAAGAATGTCGGCCGAGTCTAGTGCACCCCCACCGGGCGGTCGAGAGGCGCCTTTTGCTCCCGAAGGCCCGGGGCGTCCGCTCAGGGGGGGGGCGAGAGCATCCCCCGCGCGGTCAGGTCGTCGAGGAAGGCGCGCACGTCGGCCTCGAGTGAGGTGCGATCGACGTCGAACTCGTTCAGCAACTCGGTGACGAGGGCCTCGAACGGGCGCCCGTCGGCGAGCTGCCAGATGCGCGCGCCGACCTCGTTGAGCGTGCGCAGCTGCCCCGTCGCGGGGTGCACGAGCGCGACCTCGCCGTCGAACGCGCGCCACGCGACGTCGCGTGCGCGCAGCACGGTGGACTGCGCCGTCCAGGTCGTCATGGAACCCTCGAAATCGCGGTGGAACGTAGCACGTCGAGCACGGGCCCGGCCGGGGCGACCTCGAGGGCGCGCGGGCGCACGGCGGCGGCCAGCGCGGCGAGCGTGGCGACCGTGGGCTCGCCGAGCCCCGCGGGGACCGGCGGCAGCAGGAGCGCCGAGGCCCAGGTCGAGAGCGAGGGGAGCCAGCGCCCCGGCTGCGTCGCGGCGGCGCCCTTGTGCACCGGGTGCATTCCCACGAGCGGCACGACGTGCCCCCGACGGCCCGGGAGCCGGCACGCCTGGTCGAACACGCAGGGCTCCACCGCGGCGCCGCCGCGGGTCGTCCACGCGACGGCGAGGTCGTCGGCGAGCCGCATCGCCCCCTCGCGCCCGGCGCGGCGCGCGGTCGTCGTCTTGCCGGCGCCCGACGCGCCGACCAGCAGCCACGCCTGGCCGTCGAGGGCGACCGCCGAGGCGTGCAGGAGCACACCGCCCCTGGTCGGGAGCAGCAGCGCGAGCAGCAGGCGCAGCAACGTGTTCGTGGCGCCGACGAGCGCGTCGGGGTGCGCGCGAAGCTCGGCGCGGACGAGCGGATCGAGCTCGATCGTGGCCGCGCCGCCGTCGACGAGGACCGAGCCGCGCGCGCCCGCCCAGCGGGTGGTCGTCTCGAACGACAGGCGTCGGTCGCGCTGGGTCGGCGCGGGCTGCGCGGTGTCGGCCACGACGAAGAGCCGCGCAGCGGGCGCTCGGCTCGGCTCCGCGA
>CAITLX010000936.1 GCA_903893335.1 uncultured delta proteobacterium
GCACGCGGGGCTCGTGCGCCTCGACCCGCGCACGCTCGCCCCGGTGCCGTACGCCGCGCGCGCGCTGCGCGACCTCGGCCCGCTCGCGCTCGAGGTCGAGCTGCGCGACGACGTGCGCTTCCACGGCGGCAAGGCGCTCGCCCCCGACGACGTGTGCGCGACGCTCGCCGCGCTCGCCGACCCCGCGCTCGGCAGCCCGCACCGCGCGGTCGTGCGCGATCTCGCGCGCTGCGAGCCGACCGGCGCGCGCACGCTGCGCCTGACCTGGGCGAGGCCGCGCGCCAGCCGCCGCGCCGACCTCGAGCTCCCCATCCTGCGCGCCGACGAGGCCCACGCGCCCCCGCGCCCACGCGGCGACCTCGACGGCCTCGGCCCCTGGGCCATCGCGCGCGCCTCCGAGGGGAGCCTCGAGCTCGCGCCCGTCGACGGCTCTCCGCTGCCGCGCCCTGCGCACGCGCTGGTGCTGCGCACGGTGCACGACGAGAACGCGCGCGCCCTGCGCCTGCTCGCGGGGCGCGCGGACGTCGCGCCCAACGCCCTGTCGCCCACGCTGCTGCCCGCGCTCGACGGGCGAGCCGGGCTCACCGTGCGCTCGGCGCGCGCCGCCAGCGTCACCTACCTGCTCGCGGACAACGAGCGCGCGCCGCTCGACCGCGTCGAGGTGCGCCGCGCGCTCGCGCAGGCCATCGACCGCGAGCAGATCGTGCGCACGCTGCTCGCGGGCCGCGCCGACGTCGCCACCGGCTTCTTCCCCCCCGGCAGCATGGCGCACCCGCCGTCGCTCGAGCTGCTCGCGCCGCGCCACGACCGCGAAGCCGCGCGCCGCGTGCTCGGCGCGCTCGGAGGGGCGCGCCTCACGCTGCTGACCTCGACCGAGCGGCTTCGCGTCACGCTCGCGCGCCTGCTCGCGCAGCAGCTCGCCGACGCCGGGCTCGAGGTCGAGGTCGTGCCGCTCGATTTCGGGGTGCTGCTCGCGCGCCTGGCCGCGGGCGACTACGATCTGGCGACGCTCACCGCGCCGGAGCTCACCGAGCCCAACGTGCTCAAGTGGTTCTTCCACAGCGGCTCGATCCCGACGCGCGAGCGCCCCGCCGCCGGCGCCAACCGCTCGCGACACCGCGACGGCGAGCTCGACGGGTGGCTCGACGCCGCCGAGATCGAGCTCGACCTCGGCGCGCGCACGGCGCTCTACGGACAGGTGGCCGAGCGGCTCGCGCGCGATCTGCCCGTCGTGCCGCTGTGGCACGAGCAGCAGGTCGCGGTCGTGTCGCGCCGCGCAGCCGCGTTCGAGCCGAGCGCCGACGGGCGCTGGCTCGGACTCGCTTCCGTACCGTGAGCGAGAGCCCTCAGGCGAACTCGATCCGCCGAGCGAATGTTCAGGCCGACGCGCGCCGCCCGGCGGTTGTTCAGGAGGCCGACTCGAGCAGCCCAGCCGCGCCCATGCCGCCGCCGATGCACATCGTCACGATGGCGTAGCGGGCGTTGCGGCGGCGAAGCTCGTAGAGCGCCGTGGCGGTCAGCTTCGCGCCCGTGCACCCGAGCGGGTGACCGAGGGCGATGGCGCCGCCGTTGACGTTGAGCTTCTCGTCGGGGATGCCGAGCTCGCGCTTGACGTAGATGGCCTGGCTGGCGAAGGCCTCGTTGAGCTCGATGAGGTCGATGTCCTTCATCGAGAGGCCCGTCTTGGCGAAGAGCTTGCGAACGGCCGGGATCGGGCCGATGCCCATGACGGCCGGGTCGACGCCCGCGGTGACGAACGAGCGGAAGTAGCCGAGCGGCTTGATGCCGAGCGCCTCGGCCTTGGCGCGGCTCATCACGAGCGACGCCGCGGCGCCGTCCGAGAGGGGCGACGCGTTGCCCGGCGTGACGCTGCCCTTGGTCGAGAACGACGGCTTCAGCGCGGCGAGCCCCTCGGCCGTGGTGTCGGAGCGCACGAGCTCGTCCTTGCGGTACTCGAACTCGATGCGGTCGTTGCCCTGGAAGCGCACGCCCTTGACCGAGACGATCTCGTCCTCGAAGCGCTTGGCCGCGAGCGCCGCGGTGGCCTTCTTGTGGCTGAGCGCGGCGAACTCGTCCTGCTCGGCGCGCGTGATGCCGTAGCGGGCGGCGACGTTCTCGGCCGTGATGCCCATGGGCGTCAGCGCGGCCGGGAAGCGGGCCATCAGCTCGGGGGACGCCGAGAGCTTGTTGCCGATCATCGGCACCATCGTCATCGACTCGGCGCCGCCGGCGACGACGATGTCGTTCCAGCCCGCGGCGATGGCGCCCGCTGCGAGCGCGATGGCCTGCAGGCCGCTCGAGCAGAAGCGGTTGACCGTCATCGCCGAGGTCTCGTTCGGCAGACCGCCGAGCAACCCCGCGAGCCGGGCGAAGTTCATCCCCTGCTCGCCCTCGGGCATCGCGCACCCGAGGATGACGTCCTCGACGTCCTCGGGCTTGACCTGGGGCACGCGCTGGAGCAGCGCGGCGATGACCTCGCCGGCGAGCTCGTCGGGGCGCTTGAACGCGAGCGACCCCTTGTGTGCGCGGCCGACCGCCGAACGAACCGCCTCTGCAATCACGACATCGGTCATGGGAAACCTCTCGGGAAAACGAGTGCTGGGCTGGGTCGCGGGGGCGCCGGTCAGTTCCGGAGCGGCTTGTTGTTCATCAGCATGTGCTGGATGCGCTCGAGGCTCTTGGGCTCGCCGCAGAGCGCGACGAACGCCTCGCGCTCGAGCTCGAGGACCTCGGACTCGGTCACGTCGCGCGACGCGCCGCCGGGGCCGCCGCTGAGCACGCCCGCGACCTTGCGGGCGATGAGCGCGTCGTGCTCGCTCGCGTAGCCGCCGGCCACGAGGGTGTCGACCATCATCGACAGCGTGGCGATGCCGCTCTCGCCGGGCAGCTTGTAGGTGCGCGGCGCGGGGGGGTGGTAGCCGGACTCGGCGAGCCCGATGGCGCGCGCCTTGGCCTCGTAGAGGTGGCGCGAGCGGTCGAACGAGACGCCGTCGGTGAGGCGGAAGAAGCCGAGGCGCTTGGCCTCCTCGGCGCTGGTCGCGACCTTCGCGAGCGCGATGTTCTTGAACACCTGCGTGACGAACTCGCCGATGTTCGCGCTCGTCCCCTCGGGGATCGACTCGAGCGCGCGCCACAGCATGTTGAGGTTGCCGCCGCCGCCGGGCAGCAGGCCGACGCCGACCTCGACGAGGCCCGCGTACGTCTCGGACGACGCCTGCACCGCGTCGCACGCGAGGCAGACCTCGAGCCCGCCGCCGAGCGTCATGCCGTACGGCGCGGCCACGACCGGCACGCTCGCGTACTTGAGGCGCTGCATCGTCGCCTGCAGCGACCCGACGATCTCGCGGAGCTGATCCCAGCCGCCCTGGCCCGCGGCCATGGCGATGAGGAAGAGGTTGGCGCCGACGCAGAAGTGCTCGCCCTCGTTGAAGATGAGCATCGCGCGGTAGCTCGACTCGGCGAGCTCGATCGCCTGGCCGAGCAGCGCGATGACGTCGGGATCGAGGCTGTTGGCCTTCGTCTTGAAGGTCACGCCGAGCACGCCGTCGCCGAGGTCCCAGGCCTCTGCGCCGTCGTTGGTGAGCACCGGCGCTCCGCCCTTGCGCATCTCCGCGAGGGTGACGTTGCGCGGGTCGCGGCGCGGCATGACGTACTCGCCCTTGGCGAGATCGAAGATCGCGCCGTCGGCGCGGTAGAACGACTTGGCGCCCGAGGCGATCATGCGGTCGAGCGACGCGGGGAGCGCGACGCCGTCCTTCTTCATGGCCTCGTACACGGCCTCGAGGCCGAGCGCGTCCCAAGTCTCGAAGGGGCCGATCTCCCAGCCGTAGCCCCAGCGCATCGCGTCGTCGATCGCGGCGACCGAGTCGGTGATCTCGCCGACGCGGCGCGCGGCGTACGCGAACGAGCGAGCGAAGACCTTGCGCGCGAACGCGCCGGCCTTGCCCGTGTCGGCCACGAGCTTCTTCACGCGCTCGCGCGCGTCGGGCTCCTTGGCGATCTCCTTGCAGACCTTGCGCACGGCGTCGTCGCCCCCCTTGGCCCGGTACTCGAGCGTGGTGGGGTCGAGCGTGTCGACGCTCTTGTCCTTGTTGCGGCGGTAGAAGCCGGCGCGCGTCTTGTCGCCGAGCAGCTTCTTCTCGAGCATGCCGCGCACGAACTTGGGCACCTCGAACGCCGAGCGGTCCTCGTCGTTGACGAGCGCCGCGTAGCAGTTGTCCGAGACGTGCACGAACGTGTCGAGGCCGACCATGTCGGCGGTGCGGAAGCTCGCGCTCTTGGGGTGCCCCATCGGCAGGCCCGTGATGGCGTCGACGTCCTCGGGCGCGAGGCCCATCTCGCCCATCAGGTGGATGCCGGCCATCATCGCGTGGCAGCCGATGCGGTTGCCGACGAAGTTGGGGGTGTCCTTGCCGATGACGATGCCCTTGCCGAGCACGTTCTCGCCGAACGCGCGGGCGCGCTCGAACGCGGCCGGGTCGGTGTCGATGCCCGCGACGAGCTCGAGCAGCTTCATGTAGCGGACGGGGTTGAAGAAGTGCATCACGAGGAAGCGCTTCTTGAAGCCCTCGCCGCGGCCGGCGAGCATGTCGGTGATGCACAGGCCCGAGGTGTTGGACGCCACGAGCGTGCCGTCGCCGGTGGCCTTCTCGAGCTTCTCGAACAGCGCGCGCTTGTGCTCGACCTGCTCGATGATCGCCTCGACGACGAGATCGCACGAGGCGAGCAGGCCGAGGTCGTCCTCGGTGTTGCCCACCGTGACGCGCTTGGCGAGCGAGGGGTGGAAGAACGCCGCGGGGCGCGACTTGAGCGCCCGCTCGAGGCCGCCGGCGGAGAAGCGGTTGCGCGCCGCCTTCTGCGTCTTCTCGGCGTCCGTGAGGTTCGGCGGGACGATGTCGAGCAGCACCACGTCGAGCCCTGCGTTGGCGAAGTGGGCTGCGATGCCGCTGCCCATGACTCCGGCCCCGATGACGGCTGCGCGACGGATCGGCTTGTTCATGTGCGGTCCTTTCCGAGAAAGCGGCGCACTTGTGGCTGAATCGGACCGGCGGCGCAAGCCTCTTGACGCGCGGCGTCGTGAGACGCTCGCGAGCCTCCGCGGCGCGAGACCGGGGCGAGGCGGCCCCGGGCCCGCTCGTGGCTTCCCAGCGCCGCGGGCGGGGCGTATAGCTCGCGGCGTTTCGCACCCCGGAGGCTCACGTCATGCCGCAGATCGTCGCCGTCATCGCCCGCGAAATCCTCGACTCCCGTGGCAACCCGACCGTCGAGGTCGAGCTGCAGACCGAGAGCGGCAGCGGCCGCGCCGCGGTGCCCTCGGGCGCGTCGACCGGCGAGCACGAGGCGCTCGAGCTTCGCGACGGCGACGCCAAGCGCTACCTCGGCAAGGGCGTCTCGAAGGCGTGCAAGAACGTGGAGAACGCGCTCGGCCCGGCGATCGCCGGCATGAGCGTGCTCGATCAGGCCGCCATCGACCGCGTGCTGCTCCAGGCCGACGGCACGCCGACCAAGTCGAAGCTCGGCGCCAACGCGCTGCTCGGCGTGTCGATGGCCGTCGCGCGCGCCGCGGCCGACGTCGTGGGGCTGCCGCTCTGGCGCTACCTCGGCGGCGCGCAGGCGCGCGTGTTGCCGACCCCGCTGATGAACATCCTCAACGGCGGCGCGCACGCCGACAACGGCCTCGAGGTGCAGGAGTTCATGGTCGTGCCGCTCGGCGCGCCCACGTTCGCCGAGGCCCTGCGCGCGGGCGCCGAGGTGTTCCACGCGCTCAAGGCCAACCTGAAGAAGGACAAGCTCACGACCGCGGTCGGCGACGAGGGTGGCTTCGCGCCGCGCGTCGCGACCATCGAGGAGGCCATCCAGCGCGTGCTCGCCTCGATCGAGGCCGCGGGCTACGCGCCGGGCAAGGACATCTCGCTCGCGCTCGACTGCGCGGCCAGCGAGTTCTTCGACAAGAAGGCCGACGGCTACACCTGGGACAAGAAGCTGCGCAGCCGCGAAGAGCTCGTCGGCATCTACGAGGCGCTGACGAAGAAGTACCCCATCGTGTCGATCGAGGACGGCCTGGCCGAGGACGACTGGGCGGGGTGGAAGCTCCTGACCGACCGCATCGGCGGCCGCGTGCAGCTGGTCGGCGACGACCTGTTCGTCACCAACCCGACCCGCCTCGCGAAGGGCATCGCCGACGGCGTGGCCAACGCCATCCTCGTGAAGCTCAACCAGATCGGCACCGTGACCGAGACGCTCGACGCCATCCGCATGGCCGGCGACGCGGGCTACCGCTCGATCATCTCGCACCGCTCGGGCGAGACCGAGGACACGTTCATCGCCGACCTCGCGGTCGCGACCAACGCCGGCCAGATCAAGACCGGCAGCCTGTCGCGCAGCGATCGCGTCGCGAAGTACAACCAGCTGCTGCGCATCGCGTTCGAGCTGGGCGAGGCGCAGCTGTACGCAGGCAGGGGCGCGTTCCGCAGCTGACCGCGCGAGGGCCGCTCGCGCGCCGCGATCCGGGCTAGCCTCGGCGCGTGATCGCCCTCACCCTCCTGTGCGTCGCGGCCGTCGCCCTCTTGCTGGCCGCGACGGCCACCCACCGCCGCTGGCTCGAGCTCGTCTCCAAGCCGGTCGCGTCGGCTGCGTTCATCGCCGTCGGCTTCGTGGCCGTCGGCGGCGCGAGCCCGCTCGGCCACGACTACGCGACGCGCGTGCTCGCGGGCCTGGTGCTCGGCGCAGCGGGCGACGTGGCGCTGCTCGGCGAGAGCAAGCGCGCCTTCCTCGCGGGGCTCGTCCTGTTTCTCCTCGGCCACCTCGCCTACGTCGCAGCGTTCGCCGCGCTCGTGCCCCCCGCTGCGTGGGTCGGCGGCCTCGCGGTCGCGCCGTTCGCGGTCGGGGCCGTCGTGCTCGCCCTGCTCTGGTCGCGCCTCGGCTCGATGCGCGCGCCCGTCGTCGCCTACGTCGTCGTCATCGGGCTGATGGTCGCCGGCGCGCTCGCGGTCGTCTCGCACCGCGCAGGCGGCGCGGCGAGCCTCCGCATCGCGCTCGGCGCGGTGCTCTTCTGGCTCTCCGACCTCGCGGTCGCGCGCGATCGCTTCGTCGGCAAGAGCTTCGTCAACCGCGCGTGGGGCCTGCCCGCCTACTACGGCGGACAGCTCGTGCTGGCGTGGAGCCTCGCGGGCTGAGCCTCGCGCGCGTCAGCCGCTCGTCGGCGGCTTGGCGGCGCGCGCGGGCACGGGCTTCGGCGCCTCGGCCTGCGTGTGCAGCTCGGTCTCGATCGAGCGCACGAACGCCGAGACCATCGCCGGGTCGGCGTGGCCGTTGACGTCGACCACGCTCACCTTGCCCGAGCCCTGGTGGAGATCGTTGCGAAGATCGTAGACGGCGCCCACCACCGTGAGGTGCCCGGCGGCCACCTCCTCGGTGAACGTGGCGAGCGCGACGGCGACCTGGCGGTGCACGTTGCCGATGACGGCGTCGGCCCAGGCCGCGTCCTCGCCGTCGTCCTTGTGCTTGCCCTTCGAGGTGCGCGCCGCGGGCGCGGCCCCCTTGGCGACCTGAAGCGTCGCGAGCTCGCGCTGGATGGCGGGCGGCTCGCCCGAGAAGTCCCCCATCGCGGCCTTCACCGCGCCGCAGCCCGTGTGGCCGAGCACCAGCAACACGGGCGTGCCCAGGTGCTGCACGCCGTACTCGACCGAGCCCTCGTTCGACGCGATCTGGTTGCCGATGTTGCGCACGGTGAAGAGGTCGTTCTCGGGGTTCGCGTCGAACGCGACCGCCTGCACGCGCGAGTCGGCGCAGGTGACGAGCGTCGCGCGCGGGCGCTGCACCTCGAGGAACGGCTTGAAGTGCGCCGCGTCGTGCGTCCGGACGAACGCGGCGTTGTCGCTCGCCGTGTCGCGCAGGAAGTCGCGCATCCGCTCGCGCGGGTCCTCGATCTGCCCGGCGCGCACGAACGGGACGAGGAACGACCGCGCGCCC
>CAITLX010000937.1 GCA_903893335.1 uncultured delta proteobacterium
CCACGCGCCGTCGGGGGCGGCGGTGTAGAGCTTCATCGCCGCGCCCTGCGTGGCGAAGGGGATGGTGATGGTGACCGGCTTCTGGAACGTCTGGCCGTGCGGCTCGAGCGCGAAGACGAACCCGAGCGAGGCGACGTCGGTGGGCAGCGGCGGAGCCTTCGAGGCATCGACCGCGCCGCCTGCGAGCGTCGTGTCGCTGCCGACCGCGCCGGGCGGCACCTCGACGCCGAGGCCGTGGTCGCCCGCAAGCTGACCGCCGTCGGAGTTGATGGTGACCGTCGGGAGGCCGTCGTAGGTGTTGTTGACCTGGCTGACGTCGTTCTTCTTCGAACAGGCGGCGAGGACCGCGAGGCCCAGGACCAACACGAACCGCAGGCGTCGCTCGGAGGCCAGTGCGTCAGACTGCAACTTCATCGTCGTGCTCCGTAGACTGTCGACAGGACATCTTGCAATCGTGGGGTCTGAGCGTCGTCGCACGCCGCTTCGGGCGCCTGAAGGCTCGGAGCGCCGCGCCGCCGCTCGTGACGACGCTGCCCTGGACGGTCGGCGCGCAGCCATCGCACGCCACGCGGGCCGCAGGAGAGCGACATCGATTCAGCTTATGCAACGGGGCCGACCCTCGGCAAGCCCGAGGGCGTCACCGCGCGCAGCGGTCGGCGTGCGAGCGGGTCGCGCGCCCCGTCACCAGACGCGCAGCACGCGCGAGGTGGCGAGGTCGATGACGGCGAGGCGCCCCGACGGGTCGAACACCACCGCCGGCGTCGAACCGCCCACCTTCGAGGTGAGCGCAGACGAGAGCAGCGTCGGAGTCCCGACCGTCCCGGTGCCCAGCACCGCGACGACGTTGCCCGTGACGGGGTCGATGCGCTTGACCATGGCCTGCCCGGAGGTCGAGTAAGCGACGTCGCCCGCCGCATTGACCCCGAGCACCGAACTGGTGGCGATGCCCACGTCGGTCGGCAGCACGTCGATGAGCGTCGTGGCGGCACCGTACTTGCCGGCGACCCGCGTGACGGTGCCGTCGGTCGCGCGGCGCGCGATGATGGCCGTGCAGTAGCCCGCATTGTTGTCGACTGGCGCACCCAGCCCGACGCCGTAGGCATTGGCGACGAAGTAGGCGTTGCCGGCTGCGTCGAACACCGGGCCGGACGCCACCGCGGAGCCACCGCAGTTGAGCGACAGCGTCGGGGAGATGTACGTCGCGGAGTCGAACCAGGTCGCGATCGAGCCGAGCGCCGGGTCGATGCGGCGGATGCGCGACTGCGAGCGGACGTACACCGCGCCGTCCGGTCCGACCGCCAGCACGCTCTGTGTGTTGGTGTCGATGTTCCCGAGGTCGGCCAGCGTCGCCGGTCCGCCATCGCCGTAGCCGGGGCCAGCGGCGGTGCCGCCGCCGCCGACGCGCGTGATGGTGCCGGTGGCGAGATCGATGGCCCGGACCGTGCGCGCGCTCCAGTCGGTCAGGTAGAGACGACCGCCCACGCCGTCGTACGCAAGTTGCTCGGGGTAGATCAACGCGTCGATCGCCTTGCCGCCGTCGCCTGCCGACGCACCACCCGAAGCCACGCCCGCGAGCAACGTCGCGTAGCCGCTCTTGCTGACCCGGAACACCTGGCGGCCACTCACGACGAAGTACGACCCGTCATCCGCGAAGACCATGCCGTAGGGCGTGGTGAGCGGCGAGGCGAGCGCCGGGCCCGGGACGAGCGGCACGCCGCTCGAGCCTCCGGCGTTGATGAGCGCCGTCACTTGCCCCGCCGCCGGCGCATTTGCGATGAGGCTGAACGTCTGCTTCACGCCAGCGACCGAGCGGCCGTGGAGGTCCTTCACGTCCGCGTCGATCCCGTACGTGCCCGCCTCGATGCCAAGCTGCACGAAGTTGGACACGACGCCCGACGCGTCGGACTCGGACGAGGCCTGCACGACAGCGCCGTCGGTCGAGGTCCACCGCACCGGGACGTTGCTCAGCGCCTGGCCGCTCCCGTCGCGGACAGTCGCGGTGATCGACGTGGCAAAGTCCGTCGCCAGCGCGCTCCCGCCGTCGCCGGTCGTCTTCGTCAGCGAGATCGCCGTCGGCGTCGTGGAGCCTGCCTTCCACACCTGGCGAACCTGCGAGGCCTCGACGACGTAGAGGTGCCCCGCTGCGTCCATGCCGATCGCCCGGGCGGTCGTCGTCGCGCTCTTCGCGGGGCCGAAGTCACCCGTGGTGGTCGGCGTCGCGAGATCGCCGATCGTGCGCGTCGCGCGCGAGGTGATCAGGTCGAAGCCGATGACGCCATTGCCCCTGGCCGCGAAGATGTTGCCCGCCGGGTCGCTGACGACGGGGAATCCCCCGTTGGTCATCGAGGCACCGACGGCGGTGATGGCGCCGCTGGCGGGGACGACGATCGACCCGGACCCCGCAGCGAACGAGAGCTTGCCTGCGCTCTTGCGCACCACACACCCGCCTCCGCAGAACCCGGGGATGAGCGCATCGCCCGCCGCATCGACCCACGGAGCGCCCTCCGCCGACTGGTACGAAATCGTGGCTGTCAGCGGGACAGAGGTCGCGCTCTGCCAGGTCGTGATGACGGTAGAGAGCGGGTCGATCGCGCGGATGGCATAGTTATCGACCGCATAGAGTGTGCCATCGGGGCCGACGCTGACAGGCCCGAGCGCCGCGAACTGCGCGTCGGTGGCGGGCCCGCCGTCGCCGTTGTTCTGGGTGCCAGCACCGGCGTAGCGGTCGACCGTGTCGTGGGCGAGGTCGATGACACGGATCACAGCCCCCCCGGTGCAGCCTCTGGAGGCCACGTAGAGCAACTGACGCGGCGCATCGAGCGCCAGCGAACTGGCTTGACAGAACACCGCGAGCTTCGCGGAGCCGCCGTCGCCGGTGTTGGTGGCCGAGGATGGCTTCGTGAGGTCGCCCGCCACATGGCTCCACGCCCCGTCAGGCGTCACGCGGAAGATCACGTTCCCGCTCGTCACCACGACGTACAGCGTGCCGTCGGGCGCGACCGCGATGGTGGCCGCCAGAGG